>NZ_MVOM01000009.1:0-93517 GCF_002018895.1 Acinetobacter sp. MF4640
CAGCGTTCAATCTGAGCCATGATCAAACTCTTCAGTTAAAAATCATTAGTAGCTTATGGCTACAAATCTTGGCTCATCAATTTTCTGACAAATATTTCTCAAATAAACTTCGAGTAATTTTTACCATCAATCAATGAAATATTTTCGATCGATCAATCAGTAAAAATCCACACAAGTTGTTCTTCATAATCTCTTAATGATCTTCTTACTGATTCGTCATCAGCAAGGCCTTCGCTTCAAGTTATTCACTGCATTGCGTTGGTATGCTGCGTATTCTATACAGATTTATTTGCAGCGCAAGTCATTTCATACAAATAGCTCCAAAAAACCATTTGATTGATTATTTTTAAATCAAAACACTTGATTTTGATTAAACCATGTACAATATTGTCGACTTATTCACTATATAAATGCGCTATCCAAATAATAAAAACAGCTAATGCTGTTTTTATTTAGACTATGTAAAAGCTACTGTGCTTGTTCAGCCAGCCAAGCCATAAACGCTTGTCGTTCAGTTTTAGATGCACTTTTCCAAGTATTAATTAATTGTTGAGCGTTGCTAGGGCTTGGTAGATCTTTTTGTTTCCCTGTCCCAGCTTTAGCCACAACAGCTTGTGATGTATAGACCGGTGCAGGCTCTACCACTATCGTTGCTTTTTGAGTTAAATCGGTTGGTGCGTCGCTAAATAAATTTTGAAGAATGCCTGCATTTTGAGTTTTACTGCCCTTTTGCTCAACCAGTAACTGATTCTTGGCATTGTAGAGACCAAAAATCGGCTGCTTAGCATAAGCCTTGGCATCATCATGGTTTTGCGGAGGACTGATCAGTGCCAAACGGTAAGACTGTTGGTCTTGTAAAATTGGGGTCTTAATATTCACAATCCCTGAGCGAACGATATCGTGTGAGCCAATACCTGGATGCTCTTCAAAAAACTGGGTATAGCGAACACTGATAATATTCTCACCTGCATCAATATTATATTTATTGTCAGAACTGAATAAACGACTCTTAACCTCTTGCCCATTTAAGCCTTCAATTTTTATTTCCTCTGGGGCAGTAATAGTCACTGCTGAAAATACTGAAGTACTCAACATCAATGCTGCTGTTGCAAGGGTTATGCGTAAGGTCATTTTTACACTCTATCGATGGTTTATTAAAGTTTAGTTGCACTATGCAGTGTATAAATGACAATTTTATGACAATTTCTGAGCTTAGAACCAGCTCAGCACTACAATATATAGTGCTAAGCTTTGATATTTTAAAGATAAATCACTAAACAAAAAAAAGAGCAGATCTATTCTGCTCTTTTTCATTTTAAAAACCAGTTATTAATTGAATGTTTTAAAGCGATCCGCTTCAGCCATAAATGTTTTTTCACCCGCAGGCGCTTCAATCGAACCAAAAACAAGTTGTGCACGAAGTTTCCAATTCGCAGGGATATCGAAGATTTCTGCAATTTCAGCATCTACGATTGGATTGTAATGCTGTAATGACGCACCAATATTTTGCTCAGATAACGCAGTCCATACGGCAAATTGAGCAATTGCAGAAGAATGTTCAGACCACACTGGGAAATTATCTGCATAAAGCGCAAATTGTTCCTGCAATGATTTTACAACGTCTTGGTCTTCGTAAAATAAAACCGTGCCATAACCCGCAGCAAAGCTATTAATTTTGGTATTTGTGCCTTCAAAAGCAGCTTCTGGAACAATTTTACGTAAAGTTTCACGTACGATATTCCAGAACTGTAAATGCGACTCACCAAACAAAGTCACAATACGAGAAGTCTGTGAGTTAAATGCAGAAGGACTGTGATTTACCGCTTCTTTAATCACAAATTCAATTTGTTCTGGTGTTAATGGTACATTTTTACCAACAGCATAAATGGTACGACGTTGTTTGATGTGGTCTAAAAATGACATGTTATTTTCCTCAGCGATCTCACGATCTTGTTATATGCAGATTCATATTCATCATAGCTAATATTTTGAATTTGAACATGCTTAGTTCAGCGACATAGTGTCTTAAAAATAGAACAATATGCCATAACATTACAAAACTTGATCTAGAAACCACTAAAGATTATTCCGTGTCATTATGCATAGATCATAAAGCGCTCTTCATCTTTATAATGTTCTTTTTCAGCGGCTTTTTCCTCTATCGAACCAAAGACCAATTGCGCACGTAACAGCCAATGTTTTGGAATCTCAAAAACCTTGGAGATATCAGCATCAATACTCGGGTTATAATGTTGTAATGACGCACCCAAACCTGCATCTGCTAAACAAGTCCATACAGCATATTGGGCCATACCTGAAACTTGCTCTGACCAAACTGGAAATTCTGCCGCATCAAAAGGAATTTTCTTTTGTAATTTTTGAATGATCTGCTGATCTTCATAGAATAGAACTGTACCAAATCCTGCCGAGCATTGATCAACCTTCAGTTCTACACCAGCAAAAATATGCGCGGGGACTAACTTGCGCTGCACTTCTTTTACGACATTCCAAAAGTGATGATGTGAATCGCCCATTAAAATCACAATACAAGTACTTTGTGAATTATGTGCCGAAGGACAACTTCGCACAGCCTCTTGGATCAATTCAGCTAAATACACCTGACTTAAATGTACACGCTTCCCTAAAACATAAATACTACGTCGCTTTTTTAGTTGATCGATAAATGTGGTTTGTTTTAGGTCTTCTTCGTGATTTTTTTTTAAATTTTAAATCTTTGGTTAAATCCGTTGTTAGAACTTGTCCAATTTTATGTAATAAAGCCATACCGTGTTCCCCAAAATGTACAGTGATGCCTATTGTATTAGGTGCTAGTGTAATCTCAGGAGAATCACTTATATTCATTACGTGATTTCTAAATGCTTGTTTTTAAAACAAACAAATTGAATCAAAAAATAAACTCCGCATTTAGCGGAGTTTATGTGACTGATCTAACACTTTAAAACTGTGCTGTTCAATCTTATTTCTCTGTTTCGAACAAAGCAGCAACAAAGGATTTTGCAGAGAAAGGACGTAAGTCGTCAATTTTCTCACCGACACCAATGAAGCGAATTGGAACATGCGTACGACTGGCAATATTAAATAGTACACCACCTTTCGCAGTACCATCGAGCTTGGTAATCGTCAGGCCTGTCAAACCAACTGCCTCATCAAACATTTCTACTTGATTAATCGCATTTTGACCTGTTCCTGCATCGACCACCAACATAACTTCGTGTGGCGCAGTCGCATCGATTTTTTGCATGACACGTTTTACTTTGGTCAACTCTTGCATAAGATGACCTTTGTTATGTAAACGACCTGCGGTATCTGCGATCAAAACATCGACACCTTTCGCACGCGCACTTTCAAACGCATCGAAAATTACGGAAGCGCTATCAGCACCATGGCCTTGGGCTACTACGGCAATATTATTACGCTCACCCCAAATTTGAAGCTGCTCAGTCGCTGCCGCACGGAAAGTATCCCCCGCAGCAAGCATTACTTTCTTGCCTTCACCTTGTAAACGTTTTGCCAATTTACCAATGGTTGTGGTTTTCCCCACACCGTTTACACCCACCACCAAAATCACATAAGGCGTTTTGTTCGGATCGATATGTAAAGGTTTCACACGTGGTGCAAGTAATGCCACCAACTCTTCCTGAAGTGCTTTATAGAGCGAGTGCGAGTAAATTAAATCGCCACGTGCAGTACGTTCAGTTAAGTTGGTAATAATGGTTTTCGTTGCATCAACACCGATGTCTGCGACTAAAAGCTGCTCTTCAACTTCTTCAAGCAGTTCGTCATCAATTTCCTTACCACCGATCAAAATATTGACCATACCATCGGCAAGGTTTTTACGGGTTTTGGTTAACCCTTCTTTCATGCGGCTAAAGAAACCGCCTTTTACAGATGCATCTGCTTCTTCTGCGCTTGTTTCAGCAACCACAACTGGACTAACAACTGTTTGCTCTTTTGTTTCAACGATTGGCACATTGACCACAGGTAAACTTGGTAATGTGACATCGTCATCCCCGATATCAGCATCAATCAAAAATTTGTTCTGCTCATTAGATTGCTGTTGCATGCCGAATCCTTGAAAAGCACTGCGTTAAAAAGACGGATTCTACCATAAAAGATAGGCTTTCGCTTAGCAACAATACTTTATGTAAACACTTAACAAATCAATACTTCTGGCGCTTGATCTACTTCGCATTTTTCTTAAGAATGGTTATTTATTGAAATGCTTTAACTTCACTTCAACCTGAGCCCAAATTTTATATGCATCACTTATTAGTCACGCATTCTTATAAAAAAAGTTTAGTTGCACTGGGTTTAACTCTACTTTGTTTACCTATAACTACTCATGCACAAATACGCAGTGAACTTACCCGCAGTAGTTTTGAAACTACTTTAAGCAATGGCTTGCAGGTGATTATCCGTGAAGATCACCGCTCCCCAATGGTCATGACCCAAATTTGGTACAAAGTCGGTAGCACTGATGAGTCTGGAAATATAACGGGTATTTCGCATGTACTGGAACATATGATGTTTAAAGGCACATCCAAAGTTCCCAATGACGAATTCAGTCGCTTAAGTCGAATCTATGGTGGTACAGTAAATGCCGCAACATTTACCAATTACACCAATTACTATCAGCTTTATCCTAAAACCTACTTCCCGATGACTCTAGAGCTTGAAGCAGATCGTATGCGTAATCTCTTGCTACGGAAACAAGACTTTGACCCTGAAATTAAAGTGGTGATGGAGGAGCGACGCCTGCGTACCGACGACAACCCACGCTCACTTGCTTTCGAACGCTTCAAATGGATTTCGTATCCCACAAGTCACTATCGTCAACCCGTCATTGGGCACATGAAACACTTGCAAAACATAAGTCTAGATGACGTGAAGCAGTGGTATCAAAAATGGTATAGCCCAAACAATGCGATCTTGGTGATTGTGGGTGATGTCAATGCAGAATCCGCCCTCAGACAAGTTCAAAAATACTTTGGCGACATCAAAAGTCATCCAACACCTGTACGCAATGATGTGACTGAGTTTGAGAACATTGGTTACCGTCACATGGAACAAAATACCAATGTTGAAGTGCCAAATTTATATATGGCTTGGAATGTGAAATCGCTTGCAACAACAGCCAATCCAGAAGATATTTACGCGCTCACACTTATTCGAAGCTTATTAGATAGCGGGATCAGCTCTCGATTACAACAGCGCCTTGTACGCGACAAAAAATTAGCGACCGCACTGAGTGTCAGTTATGACCCTTATAACCGTGGAGACAGTCTATTTAGTATCTCCGCACTTCCAGTCACTGGCGTGGAACTTCCTGAGCTACAAAAAGCCATTGAATATGAAATTGAGCGACTCAAAACAGAACTTGTTCAACCACAAGAGCTTGAACGGATTAGCACACGCTTTGTTGCAAACTTAATTTATGGTCAAGATGACATTATCGGGCAAGCAAAGATGATTGGAAACTTAGCTGTGAATGGCTTGAATTATCGGCTAATGGATCAGCTTCCACAGCATTTTGAAGCGGTTACACCTGAAGATATTCAGCACGTTGCCCAAACCGCTTTTGTACGAGATAACTTAAGTACCTTGTACCTTCAACCAGAAAAGAAGGCCACAAAATAATGAAAAAACAAAAGACCATCTTTCACCTGTTATTTATTACCATGTCTACCTTTTGCACTACCAATGTAATTGCAGATGTAAGTACAAGTAGTATTAGCAATGATGACCCACGTACATTACAGTCTATTGCTTCTCTACAAAGCTTAAAACAGGTTCAAACCAGCGACCTTCATACAGCACCACATGTACACGAACTTAAGAACAAATACAAAGTTCGAAGTCTATTTGTTGAGTCACCCGCCTTACCTATGGTGGATATTCAACTTACCTTTAATGCAGGCTCTGCACGAGATGTAGAAGTAGAAAAAGGCCTATATGGTGTTGCCAATATGGCAGCACAACTCATCGATGAAGGCACTACGCAACATGATGCAGTTGAAATCGCGAATGCCTTTGAGCAAGTCGGGGCTCGTTTTAGCGTAGCTGTACACCGTGACATGTTTGTGGTTCGACTGCGTTCTCTGTCTGACCCTAAAAAACTAGATGCTGCGGTAAGTACGATGCTTGAAGTATTAAAAGACTCTACTTTTAAAAATAACAGTATTAGTTTGATGGTAAGTAATACCCAAGTAGGTCAGAAACAGTTGAAAGAAAGTCCGAGTCGATTGATGAGTATTCGCTTTTATCGCGCACTCTATGGTTCGCACCCTTATGCTGAACCGATTACAGGAACCAATGGCAGTATTAAAAAAATTACGACTCAGCACTTAAAAAAATTCAGAGACGAATTCCTTGTTAGTCAAAATATGAATATTGCACTGACAGGCCAACTCAGTGTGAAACAAGCACAGAAACTGGCTGAACGAATAAGTGCAGCCCTCCCACAAGGTGAAGCAGCAAAGCCACTTGCTGTACCACAAGATAAACCCAACTTTGATATTCAACACATTCTGTTTAATTCAACTCAAGCCCATGTCACCATGGGACATCTATCAACCACGCGGGATGATCCGGATCGTTTAGCACTCGAACTGGCTAACCGTATGTTGGGTGGGGGTGGATTTAGCTCCATTTTAATGAAAGAACTACGCGTTAAGCGTGGATACACCTATGGAGCAAACAGTGCTTTTACATTTAGCCAAGCGGCTGGAAGTTTTAGTCTAAGTTATTCAACCCAGCAAGATCAGCTCATGGACAGCATACAAGTGGCGCATAAAGCCCTAGTTGACTTTGTCCATCAACCAATTGATGCACAGCAGTTAGAAGAAACTAAAGCCGGTATGTTACGCAGCCTACCTAACAGCTATAGCAGCAATGCAAACATCAACGCACAACTGGGCTCTATAGGGTTTTATCAACAAGATGCGAATTATTTAGCCGACTACCCAAAACGTTTAGCTGCGATCACGCCTTTAGATGTCCAAAATGCAATACGTAAACACATTCACCCTGAAAGTCTTACCCTTGTGATTGTCAGTAATGCTTTAGATAAAGAGCAACTTCGACATATTTTAGAATTGAATCTTGACCCGAATATTAAGCAAAGCATGCCGCATCCTGATCAAATTCCTGCGATTATTGAACCTCCGGAGCCAATGCCGGAAGCTGCTTCGCCCGATTCTGCTCAAACTGATGAGCCTGCATTAATCTAAAGTAATCAATATAGGAAATCTGGTTTTCCAAAACCAGATCTTGAGCCATCTCTTGTGTTTCTGGGAAAGTCGCTTGATGAGATAAGCGACTTACATTTTCAAATTGGCTTGGAGAAATGGTTCGAGATAAAGCAATACTCGATAAAATGACAATAAGCATAATGATCGATGCCATCAGACCATTATAAATTTGTACAAGCGTAATCTGTGATTTTAATTTAAGAATTTTTTGGATCGCAATGTGCATAACCTACCTCTAGTGAAACTAGTGTAAGTAGCCAATTGCATAATCACAAGTTGAAATGCTGAAAAATGCCCCCATTAATGCTAAAGAGGACATAATTTCAGCAAATCAGATTGTTTGTAAAGCAGAAGTTTAACCAACAATGCTACGAATAACTGCAAAATAGAGCACCAAGGCAATTACCCCCAATGCAATCATAATGGCGAAAGCCCCAACACCATTTTCTGCATCTGCAGGGTGTGCAGGATCGTCATCTGCAATACGTCTTAGCTCCCCATTGTATGTTTCATAAAAATCAACCCGTTGATTTTCATCAAGCTGACGTGTGAAATCATAAACTCGTTTACGTTGTGCCAAACAAAAATCCCCAAGATGAATTTCTTGATGGAAAACTGCTTCATCTAATAGTGTTCGGTGATATTGCGCCAACGCTACAATTTGAGAAACAGTTGGAGGCATATCAAAATCAAAACCGTCTAATGTATTTGTCATGTTATTCTCCTTATAAAATACAGTTTCCTGTTTTATTATCATATTCAATCTTTTGATTGTTCATTGTTTAATCATGTAAACAAAATAAGATGAAGAATACTCGACAATATATTTGACAATTCCATCAATTTGTAATAAATATTTAACATTAGCGTGATATTTATATCTAAAGGTAAAATTACCTTTAAGTGATCATAATTAGAATAAGGAGCTTAATATGATTCAACAAATCTCTCATCATGACTTAGAACATGCGTATGCGGATGCAGTAAACACCATTCAATCACAAATGAACTTCGTAGAAGCAGTACAACAGTTAGAAAGCGTTGCACGCGCTGGTCACGGTAAAGCAGCACTATTTTTGGCAGAACTTTATTATCAAGGTTTCCGCGTAGAACGTGACTCGCTGAAAGCACAATACTGGCAACAGCTTGCCACCATGAAAGCATAATAAAACGTCACCTAGGTGGCGTTTTTTTTGAGCCTAACATTTTGATATGACATATTTATTTACATAGTTATGCAAAGCTTAAACTGAACTTTCATCTTAATTATTTAAAATAGCGTCATATTCCTTACTGACATAACGCTATGTACAAAATTTTGAAACTACAACCGATTTCAAATCATTTATATTTAAAAATCAACATTCTAAGAGGCATGATGTACTGCGGTATTCTTTGGGGGCTTTACAACACTGAACAGCAAGGCTGGGCGATGACCTCAGATCATGATGACTATGTTTTCCCTTTTTGGCTCAATGGCTTACACGCACACCAATATGCTCAATTGCACTGGCCAAACTATATTCCTAAAAAAATCACGCCACAGGATTTCCAAAGCGCATTACTGCCTACTCTGTCACGCTTAAAAGTCACCCCTGCGCTATGTAATGGCACAAAGCGTATGAAGCTCAGTACGTCTCAAATGCGTCACTTTTTCTTCAATGACCGTATTCTAGCGCCAGTTTAAAGCTCATTGAGAACAATAAAGTTCAATTAACTTATTATTTTATTGAGAGCTATGACTGTAAAGTATTTGCTTTTTTTTTAAATCGCGCTAATTTAAATATAAAACAATAACCACAACTGAGGATATGCCCTATGACCAATGTTGCTCAAGTATTAAAAGATAAAGCACATCAAGCAATCTACACCATCAGCCCTGAAGCCACGGTTCTTGAAGCAATTTCACTTATGGCAGATAAAGGCATTGGTGCACTTGTGGTCACACACGAAGAACGCGTTGTAGGTATATTGTCCGAACGTGACTATATGCGCAAAGTCATGTTGATGGAACGTACTTCAAAGCAAACCACAGTCAATGAAATTATGACAGCAAAAGTACTGACGGTCACAACAGCAGTTACGGTTGAAGAATGTTTAGACCTGATGACAGACCGCCACCTTCGTCACTTGCCCGTGGTTGAACAAGATAAATTATTGGGACTCATTTCTATTGGTGACTTGGTGAAAGCGGCAATGGATGATCAAAAGAAACTGATTGAGCAACTACAACAGTATATTTCAGGTTAAGTTTTAATTTTTAGGTGTTCAATCATGAACGTATACTCAGCATTGGCTACTAATGATAAAAATATAAAGCCGAAATCATATAAAAATCCCTGCACTAAGCAGGGATTTTTTTATATGTAAATATGAAAAACTTGAACCTTAATTCAGACCTAATTTTGCAGCGACATAATCTGCATCTTTATCGCCACGACCAGATACATTCACCACAATTTTAATATCTTTGGCCAACTTTGGAGCTTCGCGAAGTACCCACGCCACGGCATGTGAACTTTCAAGCGCAGGGACAATCCCTTCAACTCGTGACAACCGCATAAACGCATCCAAACACTCTTGATCAGTCGCAGTGGTATATTCGACACGACCCAAGTCTTTCAGCAGACTGTGCTGTGGCCCGACGCCAGGGTAGTCTAGACCTGAAGCAATCGAGTGTACTGGTAACGGTTCACCTTGATCATTTTCAAGTACATAACACGCCATACCATGAATTTGACTTGGTTTACCTAAGGTTAACGTTGCCGAGTGCATGTCGGTATCTAGACCATGACCTGCTGGTTCGACACCAATTAGTTTCACATCTGCATCGTTTAAAAATGCGGTGAAAGCACCCATAGCATTTGAACCACCACCCACACATGCAACCACATAATCTGGGTTCGCACCAAAGCGCTCATGGGTTTGTGCTTTAATTTCTTTACCAATAATCGACTGAAAGTCACGGACCATCATTGGAAATGGGTGTGGCCCAACAACCGAACCAATAGCATAGATATAATTGGTTGGATCTTTTAAATACTCTTCAAAGGCACTGTCCACAGCATCTTTGAGCGTTGCAGTACCACGTGTCACTGAAATGAGTTTTGCTCCAAGGATTTTCATTTTGACGACATTGGGATGTTCTTTTTCAATATCCACCTGCCCCATATGAATTTCACACGGAATCCCGACCAAAGCACAGGCTGTTGCTAATGCCACGCCGTGTTGGCCTGCACCTGTTTCTGCAATAACTTTGGTTTTACCCATATATTTTGCAAGCAACGCTTCACCCAAACAGTGATTAATTTTATGTGCGCCTGTATGGTTTAAGTCTTCACGTTTTAGATAGATCTGTGCCCCACCCAACTGTTCAGATAACCGTTTTGCATAAAACAAAGGACTTGGACGACCAACATAGTGCGCAAACAATTCAGCAAGTTCAGTTTGAAACTCTTCTGTTGCACGAATTTGCTCGTAAGCGACTTTAATGTCATCCATTGCCTCTTTTAAGTGGGGTGGGATAAACTGACCACCATAGTTCCCAAAAAAGCCCGCTTCATTAGGCAAAGCAATACCATTAATTTGATGATCCATTTTTTATGATCCTTATTCTTAAAATGTGCTTTCTTTCCAGCGTTATCGTGCTAAATACTTGGTCATATCCTCAACGCCTTTGAGGGTCATTGGGTACATATGGTCTTCAAAAATCTGCTTAATCAAACCAATCGTATGGGTGTAATGCCAATAACGATCTTCTTCTGGGTTCAACCATGCTGTTTTTTCAAAATGATTGCGTAAACGCTGTAGCCAGACATTGCCTGCTTCATCATTCATATATTCAACTGAACCACCCACAGAATTGAGTTCATAAGGTGCCATAGAGGCATCTCCAACCACAATTACACGATAGTCGCGTCCGTAGGTATTGAACAAGTCCCATGTATTTATACGGGTACTTGAGCGACGCACATTGTCTTTCCAAACATAGTCATATAAACAGTTATGGAAATAGAAATATTCTAAGGTTTTAAACTCAGTTTTTGCCGCACTAAACAGTTTTTCGCATTGCGCAATGTGTGAATCCATCGATCCACCCACATCAAACAACATCAGCACCTTAATACGATTACGACGCTCAGGCACGAGCTGCACATCGAGTATGCCTTGCTTCGCGGTTTCACGAATTGTACCGTCGATGTCTAACTCTTCAGCAGCACCTTGTCTAGCAAACTTACGTAAACGACGCAATGCCATCTGCATTTGGCGCGTTCCGAGAATTTGATCATCATCCAAATTCTGATATTTACGTTGTTCCCAAACTTTTACAGCAGAACGTTTACGTCCCGGCCCACCAATACGCACCCCTTCAGGATGATCACCATAAGCACCAAAAGGAGAGGTTCCTCCAGTGCCAATCATCTTGTTACCACCCTGATGTTTCTTATGCTGTTCACGCAAGCGTTCTTCCAGCATTTTCATGAGTTCTTCTAATGAACCTGCTTTCTTTAACTCTTCACGCTGCTCAGGAGTTAGATGCTTTTCTAAAAGCTCCAGATCAAACCAATCTTTCGGCAGTTTTTGAACTTGATTCAGTAAATCGTCTAGGTCAAAGGTCGAAATCCCATCAAAATAGTCTTTCATACCTCGGTCAAATTTATCAAAGAAGCGCTCGTCTTTTACCATAACGGTTTTAGCGAGTTGATAAAATTCTTCTTGATCGGCAAAGACTAAACCTGAAGCGACGGCTTCATTCAAATCAATCAGTTCACGTGTCGAAACGGGAACACCGTACTTTCGTAAGGTATAAAACAAGCGCACAAACATGCGTGTTTCTCCTTTAGCGACGCGACATAAAGGCTAAGCGTTCAAGCAACTGCACATCTTGTTCATTTTTAATCAGCGCACCATACAAAGGCGGAATCGCTTTAGACTTATCATGATTGCGCAGCACATCTTCTGGCATGTCATCTGCCATCAACAGACTTAACCAGTCGATCAACTCCGAGGTAGAAGGTGGTTTTTTCAGGCCCGGAACTTGGCGTAGCTTGAAGAAAACTTGTAATGCCTCATTGACCAATGCCGTTGAAATTTGCGGAAAATGAACATCAATAATTTCACGCATGGTTGCATCATCTGGAAATTCAATATAATGGAAGAAACAACGACGCAAGAATGCATCTGGAAGTTCTTTTTCATTATTTGAAGTAATAATCACAATAGGACGTTGTGATGCAGTAATGGTTTCGCCCGTCTCATAGACATAGAAAGACATCTTATCCAATTCATGCAACAAGTCATTTGGAAACTCAATGTCCGCCTTATCAATTTCATCAATCAATAAAACACAACGTTCTTCACTGGTGAACGCTTCCCACAATTTACCCGGTTTAATATAGTTTTTAATGTCATAAACACGGTCGTCACCCAGTTGGCTGTCACGTAGACGTGAAACCGCATCATACTCATATAAACCTTGCTGGGCTTTTGTGGTTGACTTGATGTGCCAAGTCAATAATTTTAAGCCTAAGCTCTCAGCCACTTGTTCAGCCAGTAAAGTTTTTCCCGTACCCGGCTCACCTTTGACCAATAAAGGCTTTTGTAAGCTACGTGCAGCTTTTACAGCAAGTTTTAAACTATCGGTAGCGATGTACTGATCTGTACCCGTAAATTGTTGTGTTTCAACAGACATGATTAAACCTTATTTTTATTAATTACAACGGTGAATGATTGTTACTAACAACTGCTTTGGTTTTATTAGCCACATATTTTGACCAAAAGAAACCGATCACAAGCCCCACACCCATGACAAAGAGAATCAGTGACAAATTTGACCAAATGAGTGCTGATTCTTTCGTTAACACACCGAAAAGCAAGCCAAAAATAGCGGGTGCAATCGATGAGTTTGGACCTTCGGAAACCGTTGGCGTCAATAAAATGGCAAAGATCATCATCCATGTGATGCCGCCCAACAGCTTCGGCAGGCGTGTGGCAATGGAATACCAACACCACAAAATTAGCAAACTGCCCAAAAGGTAAACTGTGACAGCAATACTGTCTTCAGGAATTGAATCGAGCATTGAAAGAAAACTATCCACGGTGCAACTCCTGAATTATGCTTTATGCGCCACGAAGGCCTTCTGGTGCCGTAGCGTTCGGATTGATTAATCCCTCTGGCGGCATTTGTAGGAAGAAGCCTTGAGTTTGAATCGAATCCATGACATGCAATACATTTACACGGGCCAATTTACGCGCTTCACTCAGCTCTAATGACATCACAAAAGTCGCTCGACCAAATGCAACACGAACAGCTTCAGGTAAAACATTCAATGGGCTAAAATCTTCAGCGGCTTGATCGGCTTCAGTTGGACAAGCAATATAAAGATACATTTCATCTTTTTTACTTGATTTATAAATAGAACATTGCATATCTAAAACAGCACTCAAATAACTCAAGCCACAGGATACATCAAATAAAAGCAGCTGACATTAGTCATAATTAACGCATCAGTCGTGATTTTGTATAAATATTCAAACTTCAGACCAATTGACTAATTCTTAATCCATGACTTTCATTTGCGTTGAAAGATAGCTTTCATCACGGCGTAGGAGTTGAATTAAAGGTTGAGTTAGCAAATCATAGCGCCAACCTAATAAATAATCAGGCAAGTCTTGCTCATCATTATGAAAAACCACATGTTGATGCAGTGCGTTCATCCACTTTTTGCGCATTAACACTTCTTTAGGAATGCTGGTTTCATTGACCACATTTTGAATTAAGTGATCAATCTTCTCTCCCACATCTTTTGAAGAATGACGGATCGGACGTGCCATGCGTAGCGGCCAATCCGCTTGCTCAGGCAAGAACTTCACCAAATCTAAAATGGTTTTGCCGTGCTCGCGGACAACGTTTTGACGTATGTCTTTTACACCCGATAACTGAAAAGCATTTTTTGGATTTTTCTCAACCAAATCAATCATGCTTGAGTTTTTCAAAATGAAACTACGTGGCGTATTAAGCGCTTTTACCATCTGTTCACGCCACACTGCCAACTGCTGTAACTGCATTAACTGACGACGTGAATGTCGATAGTTACCAATATCTTGATAGAGCAAATGCAAAGGCGTTTCTGTCGCGATTTCTTGCGTCAGATGCTGACAGTCTTCAAGAGCAAAGTTTAGGAGTGACTTTGAATCTAGTTCTTGTTTAACTTTTTTTGAGAGATTCATTAAGTACAGCACATCGTTTGCCGCATAGCTCAATTGTGCAGGGCTTAATGGACGTGCCAACCAGTTTGAGCGCGTTTCCCCTTTGTCGATATCGACATCCAGCATTTGTTTCAATGCATTTTGATAGCTCACTTGTAAGCCATGTCCTAAGAAAGACATGCCCACTTGGGTATCAAATACATTGTTTAAGGTTTTATGCTGTGCATAGTGATAAATCAGATCGATATCTTCACTACAGGCATGAAAGACATTTTGTTGTGCGCGAAAAAGTTTATTCCAAAATTCAGTTAAATCGAGTGTCGTACCATCGAGTAAATAGACATTGTTTTCGACATTGATTTGAAATACGCCTAACTTCGGCCATAAGGTATCGACTTTGATGAATTCTGTATCGAGTCCATAGACTTCGTTACGATCCATTTTTTCTAAGACTGGTGTTAAGTCTTGTTGCTGCTGAATAAACTGAAACATATCCTACTGCGTCTAATGCTAGATGCTCTTTGGGCTATCTTACCTGAATAAGATCATTTAGCTATCAAGATTTCTAAGGGTTTTTTAATTATTTGCCGTTTTTTGTGATTTTTTTATACAACTAGATTCAAATTAATATTTTTTTTTATCTTACTCAAGATTTCAATCTTGTAGCTCAACTAAAAAATGAAACAAGTATCGAAATACTTATTTCATTCGCATTCTATTATGTACAGCTTGGCTTAAGGTATGGCTATCGACATATTCAAGTTCACCACCCTGTGGTACGCCTTGTGCAATACGCGTCATTTGGATCGGTAAATGTTTCGTTGCCTCAACCAAATAATGCGCTGTGGCCTGACCTTCTACCGTTGCATTGGTCGCCAAAATCACTTCTGTTACTTTACCGTCGCCTAAACGCTGGATTAGATAAGGAATGCCGATCTCTTCAGGCCCAACACCATCAAGTGGGGATAAATGCCCACCCAATACATGATACTTACCACGGAAACTGCCACTTTGCTCAATCGCCATCACATCTGCTGGAGACTCAACCACACAAAGTAGTTGATCGTCACGTTCATGCGAGATGCAAATATCACAAACTTCGTTTTCAGTCAGTGAGTGACACAAACTGCATTCGTGAATATAGCTGGTGGCTTCGTTCAAAGCATGTGCAAGACCCACAGCCCCTTCACGATTTTTCATAATCAGATGAAGCGCCATGCGCTGAGCCGATTTCGGCCCAACACTTGGCAAAATACGTAAAGCTTGTACCAATTGATCAAAACGATCGCTAAACACTATACGTATTCCTTAATTAGAATAAACCAGCTAGACCCGGTGGTAAGCCTGCACCTGAGTTCGCAGCTTTCATACGCTCTTCAGTGATTACTTCGGCTTGACGTGCAGCATCATTCATTGCCGCAGCAATTAAGTCTTCAATCATATCTGCATCATCTTGCAATAATTCAGGATTGATTTCGATACGTTTTACCACATTACGGCAAGTCATCGTCACTTTAACCAAACCACCACCAGCTTCAGCATGCACTTCAGTTTGCGCAAGCTCTTCTTTAGCTTTTTTAATGTTGCTTTCCATGTCTTTTTGCATGCGTTGAGCTTGCTGCATTAACATATTAATGTTCATTAAAATCTCCGAACATAAAATTAAAAAATTAGATTAAGTCTAAACCACGTGTGATATCGCGAATAATATCATCAATATCTTCTAAACCAACAGAAACACGAATTAAACCTTCACGAATTCCTGCGGCTTGTTTCGCTTCTGGTGAAAGTTTGCCATGGGTAGTCGTTGCAGGATGGGTAATGGTCGATTTGGCATCGCCCAAGTTGCCTGTAATTGAAATAAACTGAGTATTGTCAATAACAGTCCATGCCCCTTCGCGCTCGCCTTTCACTTCAAAAGAAACGATCCCACCAAAGCCTGTTTGTTGCTTCGCTGCAAGTTCATGCCCAATATGCTCTGGTAAACCTGCGTAATACACTTTTTCGACTTTCGGGTGTGTATTTAAGAATTCTGCCAGCTTTTGCGCACTTGCTGAGTGCTCACGCATACGTAAACGTAAAGTCTCTAAGCCTTTTAAAAATACCCATGCATTAAAAGGACTCATTGAAGGCCCTGTAGTACGCACATAACCAAACACTTCTTCGAGTAGTTTATAACTACCCACTACTGCACCACCAAGAGCACGACCTTGACCGTCCAAATACTTCGTCGCTGAATAAATCACCAAGTCCGCACCAAACTCAATTGGACGCTGCAAAACGGGTGTACAAAAACTATTATCAATCGCTAAAAGTGCGCCATTGGCATGTGCGATATCAGCAAGTGCTTGAACGTCTGCCACTTCAGCCAAAGGATTCGACGGAGACTCAACAAAGAGTAATTTAGTTTCAGGCTTAACGGCATTTTTCCATGCATCTAAATCTGTTAAATCGACAAAGTCGACAGTTACACCAAACTTAGCCACATATTTTTCAAACAAAGACACGGTCGAACCAAATACCGCACGAGAACAAATCACATGATCGCCCAGTTTTAAAAATGACATTGCCACGGCCATAATTGCAGCCATACCCGAACTGGTTGCCACTGCACGTTCTGCACCTTCTAAAGCTGCAAGGCGTTTTTCAAACATTGCAACAGTTGGGTTGGTAAAACGCGAGTAGATGTTCCCTGGCTCTTGACCTGAAAATTTTGCTGCGGCCTCTGCTGCATTTTCATAGACAAATGATGAAGTTAGAAAGATAGGTTCGCCATGTTCTCCCTCGAAACTACGCGTATGCCCAGTACGAATGGCTAAGGTATCTAATTGGTATTCAAATTCGTCTTGTAGGCTCATGGCTCTGGTTCAGTCGACAGACTGCCTTTGTAAAGAATTGCCAACATTTTGAGCGTCTAGGCTATTTAAGGTCAAGGTAAAATACGCGAATATTGATTAGACTTCGATCAAACTTTCTGCTTATTTGAGATCTAAGACCTATATGCACTCTTTAAAAACTAAAATTTCAACACATCAAAATAAATTAAAGAATCTTTCTACGCGCATTTTTAATGGAAAGTCACTCATTTTGTCACAAAGCACACCTTATGAAGTGATTGAAACATTTGATCTGACCCAAATTCGCTATTACGCACCTGAAGTGCGTAAGTATAAAGAACCCTTGGTTTTTGTGGTCCCGCTAGCCATCAATATGTCTATTTACGACCTTTACCCTTATCGCTCACTGGTGAAGTACTTCCAACAGCAAGGCTTTGCCGTATATGTGATTGATTGGGGGAAATTAAATATTCATAACCGTCATTTTAACTTTCTGACGTTTATTGATCATTATATTCCACTCTGTATACAAAGCATTTTAAAACATAGTGATAGCGAGCAAATTTCTCTGCATGGTTGGAGTATGGCTGGCATTTTCGTGACCTTGTATACCGCCCTACATCAACCCAATTTTGTGAAAAATTTAATGGTTTTAGGGAGCCCAATTGACAGTTATAAATCTGGGCGAAATGGACAGTTCTTTGCATATCTCAATCGAATCATTTCAAAAAGCAAAGCAATACAACAACAAATTTATCAGGGCAAAATACCGAAGCGTCTGCTTCATACCTCTGGAGGGTTAAATACTTTTGGTTTTAAAATCATTGATCCTATCGGCTGGTTTCAAAGTCATAAGAATCTGCTACTTAATTTAGATGACCATGAAACCTTGTATGAGCATGCCACCATCGGCGGTTTTCTCAATCGTATGATTGATTATCCCGGCGGCATTAACCAAGACATGCTTTTTAATGTTTGGCTGCGTAATCCACTCAAAACTGGACTAATCACATTAAATGAGAAAAGCATAGCTTTAAAAAATATACAGTGCTCATTGCTTGTAGCTGCAGGGACAACAGACCAACTTGTTACAGCAGAGGCAGCTCAGCCATTAACCCAATTGACAAGTAGTACCGATGTCACGTTTACTCTTATCCCAGGGGGACATTTAGGACTGATGTCGAGTAAGCGTAGTGCCGATGAGTTTTGGCCACAACTGGCTCAGTGGTTAAGTGAACGTTCAAGTAAAATTTAAATACTAAGGTTTGAGATGATTCAGTCAGTTGCATTTATCGGTCTAGGCGCCATGGGTTATCGCATGGCATCACACTTACCTAAACACTTTGAGCACGTGTGGGTATGGAATCGCAATTTTGATAAAGCAAAACAACATGCGGAAGCCTATGGCACGCAGGCGGTCGAACTTGCGCAAGCAGTTCAGGCCGATGTAATCTTCTCTTGCCTTCCAACCAGTCAAGATATTGAAGACTTACTTGCACAAGTTGAGCTTAAAGCAGGCAGTATTTGGGTCGATTGCACCAGCGGTGTACCTTCTTCTGCAAAAAAAGTAGCTGAACTGCTTAAACAGCAAGGTGTCGACTTTTTAGATGCACCTGTGAGTGGTCAAACCATTGGCGCTGATAATGCAACCCTTACGGTTATGATCGGTGGTGATGCCGCAGCTTTTGAACGCGCACTACCAGCGATTCAAGCGTTTGGTAAACTGATTAAACACGTGGGCGAATCGGGTGCTGGTTTTGCAGTTAAAGCCGTAAACAATATGCTTTTGGCTGTGAACCTCTGTGCTGTTGCCGAAGGGTTTACCACACTAAAGGCTCATGGCGTAAACTTAAACGAAGCATTGGATTGCATTAATGCATCGAGTGGTAAAAGTGGCGTCACTGAAACTGTTTTGCCCCAGCGCATTCTCAACCGCAGCTTCCCGCTTACTTTTGCACTCCCCCTATTAGCAAAAGATACGGGCATTGCCGTTGATTTAGTCCGCGAAGCAAAACTATCCGCACCTGTGATTGGACTGGCTCAAAGTTTAATTCAAAGTGCCAGTGATTTATCTGAAGCAGACAGCGATTTTTCTTCCGCAGTTAAACTATATGAGTCATGGAGCAAAATTACTTTAGAGTAATGTTTATCACAATAAGTCGTACTTTAACTTTAATCATAAGTTAAGTTATTTCTATGAACGCTAACAAGAAGCCTCATAAAGAGGCTTTTTGTTTATTTCTAATTTTATTGACGTTTTGATTCATTAAATGTCTAACTACATATTTAAAAATTATACGCTGTATCGGACTGAGCTCTTGTTGATGTAGATTATAAAAATCATCTGGGCTATCAAATAAACCAAAATCTTGGTTAATCCCCTTGTCTTGGATAAAAGTATCATTCAAATTCCAATCAATAGGTGGATTTTCAAAATTCTCGGTAAATACCCCAAAACCACAAAAGGTTTTTGCTTGATGCTTATTTATACTTTGTAATTTTTCTAGATAGGTTCGATCAAGAATTACACCCTCCAAAATATACCATTGTCCATTCACATGAACTTCGACCCAACTATGTAAAATATTCTTGGGCGATAACTTATACCAAATGCCTTGGATTGCGCCTTTTTGTAAGGCTTTATCGATGGTAAACCCATGTATCCGAGTGGCTACACCCACCGCTCGAAGTAACGCCATCAATAAGGTTGCTTTGGTATTACACTGACCATAACCGTCCCTTAGGACTTGAGATGCCTGTATCGTATCTCCCGTGTTATAGCCAAATTGAACTTCATCACGAACAAAGTTATAAATATTCCTCACCTTATTAACTTCATCAAGATCTCTCCATTTGCGTTGTTCAATCAAATTTTGAATCGATGGATGGTGATAATCTAAAATCGGCGTCTGTTCTAATAGCCTTAGCATACTCAGCTCTCCAGTCTAGTCATTTTGATTTAAAACTATGGAGTTAATCCAAGGTCAATATTTTTACTGCCCACTTTTATAATGAATTAAGACTAAAGATTGTTTTGAGCTTGATTAATTTTATAGCAGAGTTCTGTATACTCAATTAATTCAGCACATATACTTTCTGTATAAAAAAAACCGAATTAAATTTAGGATAAACAATTTATGCTCAAAGTCATTGCTCAAGATTTTATTAAACTAGAACATCTTGATAGAGTCATGCCTTTATATCGTGAACTTGTAGAAAAAACAA
Source organism: Acinetobacter sp. MF4640 (assembly GCF_002018895.1). NCBI lineage: Bacteria > Pseudomonadati > Pseudomonadota > Gammaproteobacteria > Moraxellales > Moraxellaceae > Acinetobacter > Acinetobacter sp. MF4640. The sequence goes on from NZ_MVOM01000009.1 coordinate 20,543, forward strand.
AAGCCGAACCAACATGTATATCCTATGACCTATTTATTGATCAGAAAGACGTTGGGCATTTTATATTTATTGAAGAATGGCCTGATCGCGCTGCGCTAGATGCGCATTGCGAAACGGAGCATTTTAAAAGACTAGTACCGTTGATTGACCAATACCAAAGAGCTGCAGGAACCTATATATTGATGGATGAGCTTTCACACCAAAGTAGCTTCACCTAGATTGAATATGGTATCGAAAAATTAAACTATCCGATAAATACGTCCATGTAAAATTACAGCCAAACATCTCGATTAAATATTTTCATCTTTCATTGCAGGCATGAGAATTTCTTTAACACAAGATGCATTACTGGTAGAGATGATAAATTTTATGGCTAAAATAACATCGGACAAAGGAATTAAAGTATGCTTGGTTTCTGCCAATACAGTTGCGGTTGGAACATCTGCTTCATATTCTGTCGCCAAATACCCTAGATTTAAAACACTCACCCCAATCAGGTCGTTACGCAAAATCTCCCGCAATGATTGAGCAATTCCACGCAAAGCATATTTCGTTGCAGAAAAGACCAACTCTTTGCCATTATGATTATCTACACCCCATGTAGAACCAATCAATATGACTTTAGCGTTATCCGATAACTTTAAATTTTCTATCAAGGACTGCAGAGACTGAATACAGGTATTAATGTTTGTATTTAGAATGGTATTTAACTCGGCAGATGAAACCTCTTCAAAGTTATAATTCTCTGTAAAAGCATTATTTTCCCAAATTCCAACATTATAAATAAGAACATCTATTTTCTCTTCTTTGACTGCTTTTTTTACTTTATCCACCGCCTCTTCAGGAGTAGATAAATCTGCACAAATCCAATTCAATTGAGCATTATTTTTAGGAATAGAACGAGAGACACCATAAACTTTATCCTGAGCTTCAGGCACTAAGTTTACAATCGCTTTGCCTAAGCCTCTACTTGCGCCATAAATTAGAAATGTTCGACCTAAACCATTCATATTTTAATTCATCCTTTCATAACCAACTGCATAATGATTTAAACTTAAGTTAAGTTTAAATCAAGCTTTATTCATCATTTTATATTTTACTCGATGGTTTATATTTAGCTCTTAAAGGCTATAATTCTCTAATCCACAGAAAATAAATTACATTTCCATAATTTATTTTCCACCCACTTATTTTGAGTAGATCCCCAGCACAAGGCATTTAATAATAAAATAGCAATAAATGAAGTTTTTAGACTGTCTAAAACAAGCATGCAAAAGAGTCCATTTAAGACAGAAAATATTATTAAATGATAATGATGCATAAGTACTTAATTCAGAAAAAATGAATAACTTAAAAAATTCATTGCTAATCGTATAAAAATACCTGAAATAGCATTTGAGATGAGACGAACATTAAAGGTTAAAAATGCTGACATACCGAAGCACTGTGACCCTCTCAATAAAATTTAAAATGTTAGAGCCTAAGAAAAGTTGTAAAAATAGACTAAATTACATAAAAAACTGAAATATCCATTTCTATCTGGAATTTGAAAAGCTATTGATATATATAAATTTTATGTATTATATGCAGTAATTATGAAGTAAAATTACAATTGAGTAAGAACTCACCATTGAATAAACAGAACAAACCCCTATAAAGTAATAGCGTGACTACATACAATGTTACAAACTGAGGAAATTCTCATGAAAAAGTTGACTGTAGCGGTTTTTGCCAGTCTTGCAACATTAATCGGGGCGCAAAGTTTTGCGGCATCACCTGAGCAAGAGTGTCAAAAATTAAAAGATGATCATGATGTCATTTATGCATCTAAAGGTTTCTGTTTTAAGGACCCTGAAGCGAAAGCAAAATTTGGCAATGATAATTGCTACACCACTAAACCGAAATTCTCTGAAAAAGAGCAACAACGTCTTGACGCCATTAAAGAACGTCAAAAAGAATTAAACTGTAAGTAAATCAGTTTAAGCGAAACTTAAGGAATAGACATGGCTTACGATGAGCAAAACATTTTTGCACGAATTTTACGTGGTGAACTTCCAGCCATTAAAGTATATGAAGATGACCAAGTTCTTGCATTCATGGATATTATGCCTCAAGCAGACGGTCATACTTTAGTCATACCCAAGACACCTGCGGTGACTTTACTCGACCTCCCTGCCGATGCTGCTGCCTACACCATTCAAGTGGTACAAAAAGTAGCAAAAGCCATTGAAGTCGGTTTGGATGCCCAAGGCATTGTCCTCATGCAGTTGTCTGGAGCTGCTGCTGGCCAAACCGTTCCCCATGTACATTTCCACCTCATTCCGAGTTCGGTACATGAGCTAGGTAAGCATGCATTACAGATGGGTGATCAAGAAAAAATCAAAGCACAAGCAGAAAAAATTCGCGCTGCTTTGTAATTCCACCTATTCAATCAAGGAGCTTCGGCTCCTTTTTTTAGGTCTAAAAGTAAATAGAATCAATAATCTAAGTTCTCAAAATCAAGCTTAACAATTTATCTCGGAAATGCATTTGACATTGGATTGTTTAATATTTTTGTAATATTCCCTTAATATTAATGACTTATTTGTAATCAATAATGAGCGCCAAGAGACAGAAGTCTGATGAATAAAAAGACGACTGAATAACCTTTTATAGACGAATCAACAAAAAGTCTTTCTTGGAGCTACACATGAAAAAAACACTTTGCGCATTAGCAGTTGGGGCAACTTTACTTACACCAGCTTTAGCGATGGCTGCTGACGTAAAAATTTATGGCCGTGCGCATGTTTCTTTAGACTATCTGGATGATGGCGCTGACTATAACGAAGTTGGAATCTCTTCAAACTCTTCACGCTTAGGTTTCAAAGTAGAGCAAGAACTTGAAAATGGCATGACTGTATTTGGTCAAATTGAGCAAGAAGTTAACTTCGCAAGCGGCTCTGCTGATGATAAAGGCGTAGATTTTGCAACACGTGATACTTTCGTAGGTTTAAAAGGTGGCTTCGGTCAAGCACGTGTAGGTCGTTTTGACAGCCCATTCAAGGCTGCACGCGGTCCAATCAACTTCTTTGGTGACATGGTTGGTGACGTACGTAACGTAACACGTGTTGGTGATTTGAAGTTTGATGAGCGTAATGACAACACTATTGAATATAAATCACCTAAATTTGGTGGTGGCTTCAATGTACTTGCAGCACTTTCAATGCACAAGGGTACATCTATCGCTAAAGATGGAACAACAAAAGAAGGCGTTGAGGACAATAAAGCTTACGATCTAGCTTTAACTTACAAAGAAGGTAATGTCGACTTTGCAGCAGCATATGAGAAATATGAAGACAACTCTGCAACGACATCGCAGAATGTTTCATCAACAGGAATTAAAGCTGAACGCGATGCTTTCCGACTAGCTGGTTCATACAAAATCACACCTGATTTTAACCTAGGTGCAATGTATCAAATTGCTCAATACGATCATGATGATCTAAGTGATTTTGATGCTCAAGTATTCGGTATTGCAGGTGAATACAAACTTACGCCAAAAACAGCTCTACGTGGTGAATACTTCTACCGTGATGTCGATGCTGATGATGCAAATTCAAGTTTAGTTGCAATTGGTGTTGAGCACCGCTTGGATAAAGCAGTACGTGTTTATGCCAACCTTGCAACCATGCTAAATGATAAGAATGCTAATCTTACTCCATGGAAAGAGGGCCGCTCATACTCTGTTAGTGGTGAAAAAGACGAAAATGCTACAGCACTTTCTTTAGGTTTCCGTTACGACTTCTAAGTTAACGCTCCCCTAAAAATTAAAAAACACGCTTCGGCGTGTTTTTTAATTTAGAATTTTAAGTAATAAAACAGCCATTCTATGATAGCTTTTTATTTCGGATTTAGCGCTTTAAGAAACCTGAAACCAAGTTTAATACCTGTTGAATATCCGCGTTGGCTTCTTGAGGATTAGTTTGTCCTGCTTGCGGGGTGAGTGAGTCAATAATTTGCGGTAACACTTGTGAAATAGCACTATACACATCTTGTTTAGGTGCATTCGCTTGCTCTGCAACTTGCTCCACCGCGGCATCATCAAACAAGTTTTGTACTTGCTCTGGATTTACACTAGCATTTTCTCCAGGTCCTGTAGAAACCCAGTCCTCAACCTGACTGCTTAAACCTTGCCCTTTGAGTTTATCTAAAGCTGCCTGCAAGCCACCTTGCTGCTGAATCCATGCCAAAATCAAAGGCAACACCGCAATCAATAAACTTTTTCCACCGCCTGCGAATCCTGAGTTCTGCGAGTTTGGCGCCTGCTGCGACTGCCCACCAGTCAAACCACCCAACACCGAGCCTAAAATATCACCCAGACCACCCTGTTGTGTTTGGCCTGTACCACCCGCTCCAAGTTGTCCAAGCACCGAACCCAAAATTCCACCCAAACCACTTTGTTGGTTTGACTGTTGCTGACCGCCCATGGCCTGCTTTGCTAAAATTTCTATAATATTATTCAGGTTCGTCATCACTTTATCCTTTCTAGGTTTTTAAACAGCATACGATGTTTAAAAAAACCCTATAGAGATAAATTGTTAATTTTTGCTATGAATGGAAAAATACAGTCGCAGTCGAATCACCAACGGAATTTATTCCAGTTTTCAGGATTCGCCCAAAACTTTGAATTAAACCAGTCAGGCACATGCTTATAGGTCAAAATATTAAATTGCCATAAAGCAAAGTCTTTACCATGCGTCGTTTTATCGATTAGTTGAGTAAAACCTAAAGCACGAAGTAGTTGTTCATCCTGCAATTGACTCACCACCACAATACGCTTTGCCATCAAATCTCTTAAACGCACCAATAGTTGTGATTTTTGTTGTGAGCTTATATTTTGCATTTCTGCTGTGTCAAAAAGCACAAAACCTAAATCATAGCGCTGGGTAAAAGGCAGACTTAAAAAGTCAGATACGCTAAAATATTGCCATTGAATAGATTGATGATGATTTGGGCTTAGATCCTGCCCAATGCACAATGCAGTTGAAATAGGCTGTTCTTGAGATAAATCGTCTAGCATAGAAGTAATGACGTTCAGTTCAGCCATAACCGCATCCTTAATATTGAGTGAGTAATTCTGTATGGAACTTCAAGGCATTTGCCATAAAATGCATATAGGTCTTAAAGACCTTAGTGTAACTGATCAACATACACACAAGGCAAATGTTGAATATAAATTTATCCTAGATCGTGCAGAAGTTGACCTTCCTTTTAATTTGGGTCAAGAAATCGAGATTGAATGGACTGGTAAAATCTTCTGTGTTTCATGTGGTGCGAAAACATCTAAATCGTTTTCGCAAGGCCATTGCTTCAAGTGCTTTAAAACCAAAGCCTCTTGTGACATGTGCATTATGAAACCTGAAACCTGTCACTACCATTTAGGCACCTGCCGCGAAGATAGCTTCGCGCATGAAGTTTGTTTCCAGCCACATATTGTCTATTTAGCTAACTCAAGTGCCCTAAAGGTTGGGATTACACGGATTAGTCAAATGCCAACCCGTTGGCTCGATCAAGGTGCAACTCAAGCACTCCCGATTATAAAAGTCGGTTCGCGTCGCCTTTCAGGCCAACTCGAAATTATGTTTGGGACACAAGTGGCAGACAAAACCGATTGGCGTAAATTGCTCAAGGGCGAAGCAGAACCACTCGACTTGATTGAAGTTCGCGAACAACTCATCGAAGAATTTGCACCTAAAATCCAAGCCATTCGTGAGGAATTTAGTCAAAACCTTGAGTTCAATGAAACAGTTGAGCTTTTGAATACTGAACTGCCACGCGAGTTTGTTTATCCAGTTGAGCAATATCCTGAGAAAATTAAATCCCACAATCTGGATAAAACCCCAGTTATTCGCGGTAAGTTACAAGGAATTAAAGGTCAGTATCTGATTTTAGATACAGGCGTGATTAATATTCGTAAATATTCAGGTTATGAGCTCAAAATTCGTGCCTAAGCTTGTTTATCCTTAAATAAAATTTGTTTATCTACACACATAAAAAAACCTGCACGAATGCAGGTTTTTTTATGTCATACGATTATTTAATTTTTGCATGTGCTTTTATGTATTGCACATAATCTTCAGCTTCTTGCTGACCACGAAGTTGTTGATATAACTTCGAAAGCTCAGCCAATTGCTCATCCGTCAACGCACTAGACGTCGTCTTGTTTACGTTTGATACCGCTACCACCACCATTTCTGTTGGCAATAATGCTGTTGTTACAGACCACTGTCCTGCTTTTGGTGCCGCTTGGCTAAACGCCGCACGCTCAACTGCACGCGGTAAACCTTGTGAACGAATAAACACTTGCGGTGCAGTAAAGGTCAAACCGCTCTTGGCAACTACTGATGCCGCTGGTTGAGTTTTAAAGTCTTTTAAACTTTGAGCAATTTTGGCTTTAGCAGCATCATAAGCTTTTTGTTCAACCAATTTTGCTTTCACACGTGGTGTTGCTTCTTGAAACGTTTGGACACCTGCCGCATGATAATCACGTACTTTTGCCCAAACCACATCCCCATTTGGAAGTTGAATGCTGCTGGTCGCGTTACGATCACCGTTTTTAACGTCATCATTAAACAGTTTCACTTTCACCGCAGCATTACTTAATACAGGATGCTGTGTAGATAAGGTCATCCCTTTCACAGTTTGAACTTGTACACCTTTAACTTCTTGAGACACCACATCTAAAGCATCTGAGTCTACAACCAGTTCATTTAAGCTGTTTACAGTATCAGAGAATGCATTGGCTGTTTTATTCTTTTGAACTTCCGCAGTCAAACGTGCTTTTTCATTTTCAAAAGATGGCAACTTAACAGCTGGCGCATCAGTTTCAATGACATGGTAACCAAACTCAGTTTTGATAGGTGCTGACACTTGACCTGATTTAAGCGATGCTACAGCTTGGTCAAAAGCATCACCAAAAGTGCCTTTGTTATAAACTGCTAAAGCACCACCATTCGCTTTAGATGCAGTATCTTCAGAGTATTGAGCCGCAGCTGCTGCAAAGCTTGTTCCTGCTTTAATTTTTGCCACAACTTCTTCTGCACGTTTTTTCGCTTCAGCATCTGTACGTGCATCCGTCGTAATCAGAATATGTTTAACCAAAGGCGCAACATTATCTTTTTGTGCTTCAACAAACTGTGTATAGGCTTGCTGCAACTCCGCATCTGTAACAGGTGAAGCAGCAGCAGGAACATTGGCTGGTGTTAACAACACATAGTCAACATCTACACTTGCCACTTGTTTAAACATAGCTGGGTGTTGTTTGTAATAGTTTTCAATCTCTTGTGCTGAAACCTTGACGTTCTTTTTATATTCATCAAGATTTACATTGGCAAACTGCACAGTACGCTGTTCTGTTTGTAAGTTAGCAATTTGTTGAATATCTAGTTTACTCACCAATGCATAATCAACAAAAGTCGAACGCATCATTTTTAATGCATGGTCTTGACGTAAGTTTGCAACGAGCGCATCACTACTCATACCCACAGACTGCAAATAGCTTGAATAACGCGTTTCTGAAAATTTTCCATTTTCTTGAAAACTTGGCTGTTGAGCAATCATCTGTTCAATTTGAGTATCACTGAGTGAAATGCCCAGCTTTTCAGCCTGTTGCAATAACAAAGTATTAGCAATCAGTTGGTCCATCGCTTTATCTTTAATAAAGCTTTGGTTGAGTAAAGTTTCATCCCCATTGGCATAAGCTAAGAATTGTTCTTTAAAGGAAGCGGTTAAGGTCTCTAATTCCTTTTCAGAAATATCTTGGCCATTGACTGATTTTACAGCGTCTTTTGATCCGCTACTAAAATATCCTTCAATACCTACAAGTGCTAAAGGGGTCAAAAACAAAATGAGCAAAGCTTTGCCCAACCAACCCTTAATAACTTTACGAAAAGATTCCATAAGTATTCCAATATTTTATTTGCCCGAGATTTTAACTGAAAAGCAGCAATGAATGAATGTGTTATCGACACATTTTCTAATGTTTAATAAAAAACGCGCCGAAAAGGCGCGTTTAGTATTTATTTAAAAGATTAAGCAACAGAATCTTTTAAACCTTTACCAGCTTTGAAGCTTGGTACTTTGCTTGCTTTAATTTCTAAAGTAGCACCAGTTTGTGGGTTACGGCCAGTACGTGCAGCACGTTCTTTCACGTTGAAAGTACCAAAACCAACAAGTGTAACTGTATCACCAGACTTAAGCGCTTCAGTGATTGAAGCAATTGTAGCGTCTAAGGCCTTACCAGCATCAGTCTTAGACAATCCCCCTTTCTCTGCAATTGCATCAATTAATTCTGATTTATTCATGTGGATCGCGTCCTCTTAATATCGTTTATTTAAGGTCCAAAAATTTAGTATAAATTACCGTAACGCCTTTATAGCAATGCTTTAGGTGAAAACGCAATACTCTGTATATGCTTTTTTGGAAAATAAATCACAAAAAAACGTTGAAAAAGGTACAAAAGCACAACCAGATCACTTTTTATTCACTTTTTCGTTTAACTTCTTATTTTCTTCAATCAAAACATCGATTTTATCATTCAGTTGAAGAATCAGGTTTTCTAAGTACTGAATATCTTTAACCGTGACCAATCCAATCCGGTTTAAGGAGTGATTTACCCCACGATCCACGATCTTCTCAACCTTATCTTTAGTATCCGTCACCGATTCACGCGCTTTTTCAGATACCTTTTCAACCGTTTGGTCAGCAATCTCTGTTGTTTTAGATTCTAACTCTTCGCCGACTTGGACCAACGAGTCAAATAATTTATTCCCCTCTTCCTCTGCACGTGAAAAAGCACCCAAACCGGCCAACCAGATTTGCTTGGTATACTTTCTAAAATCTAAACTATTTTTACGGTGAAAATGATGCTTAGTTTTTGTTTTTTTTAGTGTTTCATCTTCTTGCGAAATATCATCTAACTTTATATCTGCTTTTTCCATTAGCACCATCTCCTGCATGATTTATGTGCAAAAACATCCAAAAAATCTTATAGATTGCACTATACTAGCAAATATTAGACTTGATCGATTTGTAAAACTGTTCTACAAAGCATCTTTATTACATTTTTATTTTTAAGTCTGAAGTTTTTGCGAGCAGGATGCTCATTTCAGGTCAGGATTTAGGTTACTACTTATGAGTGATTCTCAAAAAGAACACAATCAAACACATATGCTACTCACTATGGTGATGATTGTTCTTGAGACGATCTTTTCTCTTATTTTAAAACACGACCGTGTGGTTGCACTTCACTGTAAAAAGTTTGTTGAGCAAAATATTGCGATTAAAATAAATAGCTACCTACCTTATTTTGACTTCTATATCACCTTTACCGCTCAAGGTGTTTTATTTGACGCAAAAGCACCTGAAAAACCGGTCGACCTAGATGTACGCACCACATTGATGGATTTAATTAAAATTTTCGTCTTTGGAAACCGTCGTAGTATTAAAACTATGCGTATTGATGGTGACATCACCTTAAAAGATGAGTTCCGAGATTTAATTTTACATTTTAGTGCACCTAAAGTTCTTGCCGATTGGAAAAACTGGTTAACTGAACCAACTGATCCACAAAATATCGTTGCATCCAAAAAACGTATTGCACCTCTTTTAGAGAAAATTGAAGAACAACGTTCTAAAATCAACACTCTACAGGTTGAAGTGAAACAATACAAAAATCGTATTCGCCGTATCGAGCAACGTCAAAAACGTATAAATGTCACATTTTTTGTGTTTTCTATACTTTTGATTAGCTTATTGCTATATAATATTTGGCTTGCATAACTACATAATATTTCAAGCAAATTAAATACGCACAATCCCTATTAAAAAAACTTGACTATTTTAGTCAGGATTCTTAAAATCAGCACATCTAGTCTAATCATGTGTATCGAATCATGCGCTTAACAACTCGCGGACGCTACGCAGTGACTGCTCTACTTGATTTAGCTTTGCAGCCAACTGAACAAACGATCACGCTTGCAGAAATTGCAGCTCGTCAAACTATCTCTGTTGCTTATCTTGAGCAGTTATTTGCGAAATTAAAGCGCCACGGCTTAGTTTCTAGTATTCGTGGTGCCAACGGTGGTTACCATTTAGCTCGTCGCGCTGATGAAATCACGGTATTAGCAGTTATTGAAGCTGTAAACGAAACAGTTGATGCCACTCGCTGTGACCATAAAGGCAACTGCCAAAATGGCGCAATGTGCTTAACTCACGATTTATGGCAAGAACTCTCCCATCACATTGCCGACTATCTCGCTAAAATCACTCTTGCTGACCTTGTAGCACGTGACAACGTTCAAAAAGTTGCCATTCGCCAAAACACAGCACCTTCAGATTCAGCCCTTTTATCGGTAACAGGTATTTGACATGAAACGTCCAATTTATCTTGATTATGCAGCAACAACTCCTGTAGACCCGCAAGTCGCTGAACGCATGATGGAATGTCTGACATTTGACGGCACATTTGGCAACCCAGCATCTCGTTCTCATGCTTACGGTTGGCAGGCAGAAGAAAAAGTAGAATATGCACGTGAACAAGTTGCGAACTTGATCAAAGCAGATCCACGCGAAATCGTTTGGACTTCAGGTGCAACTGAATCAGACAACTTAGCTCTTAAAGGCGTAGCACAATTCTATGCGTCTAAAGGCAAGCACATTATTACAAGTAAAATTGAACACAAAGCTATTTTAGACACTTGCCGTGAGCTTGAGTCTGAAGGTTTTGAAATCACTTACCTTGAGCCACTTCCAAACACGGGTTTAATTACCCCTGAAATGGTTGAAGCAGCTATTCGTCCAGACACTATTCTTGTTTCACTTATGATGGTAAACAACGAAATTGGTTCTGTGACTGATGTTGCGGCAATTGGTGAAATTACTCGTGCACACAAGATCTTCTTCCATGTCGATGCGGCGCAAGCTGCAGGTAAAGTTGAAATTGACCTTTCAACCATGAAAGTTGACCTTATGAGCTTCTCTGCTCATAAAATTTATGGCCCTAAAGGTATTGGCGCACTCTATGTACGTCGTACTCCACGTGTTCGTTTAAAAGCGCAAATGCATGGTGGTGGTCATGAACGCGGTATGCGTTCTGGTACACTTGCAACACACCAAATCGTTGGTATGGGTGAAGCATTTGAACTTGCAGGTAAAAACTTAGCTTCTGAACAAGCACGCATTCGCGTACTTCGTGACAAGCTTTGGAATGGCTTACAAGACTTAGAACAAATTTTCTTAAACGGCCACCCAACACAAAACGTTGCGAACTACTTAAACGTAAGTTTCAACTTTGTTGAAGGTGAATCGTTAATGATGTCGTTGAAAGACGCTGCTGTATCTTCGGGTTCAGCTTGTACTTCAGCAACATTAGAACCTTCTTATGTATTACGTGCACTAGGTTTGTCTGACGAACTTGCGCACAGTTCAATTCGTTTCAGTTTTGGTAAATACACCACTGAAGCAGACATTGACCATGTACTTACAGTGACGCGTTCTGCGGTCGAGAAACTTCGTGAACTTTCTCCACTTTGGGACATGTACAAAGACGGTATCGACCTTTCTACAGTTGAGTGGGCTGAACACTAATTTTTCCTATTGAAGTCATCCACATACTGGAGGGCTTCATTGAAAAATCAAGTTTTGACCCCATATTTAATATTAACGCTGACCCCGAGGTTTGGAGACGCATCATGGCTTATAGCGAAAAAGTAATTGATCATTACGAAAACCCTCGTAATGTAGGTGTATTAGACAAAAATGCTGAAAACGTAGGTACAGGTATGGTCGGAGCACCTGCATGTGGCGACGTTATGCGTTTACAGATTCAAGTAGATGACAACGGTGTGATTGAAGAAGCACGTTTCAAAACTTATGGTTGTGGTTCTGCTATTGCATCTAGCTCTTTAGTGACTGAATGGCTAAAAGGCAAAACTTTAGATCAAGCTCAAGCGATCAAAAACATTGATATCGCAACTGAACTTGCTCTTCCTCCAGTAAAAGTACACTGTTCGGTACTGGCTGAAGATGCTATTAAAGCTGCTGTTGAAGACTACCGCAGCAAAAAATCTAAAGCTTAATTGCTTCGCATTTTAAAGAAAGATTAGGGAGTTTTCATGATCAACTTAACTGAAAATGCTGCAACTCATATCAGCAATTATTTAAAAAATCGCGGTAAGGGTGAAGGTATTCGCGTTGGCGTGAAAACTTCAGGCTGTTCTGGTTTGGCTTATGTGCTTGAATTTGTCGATTCAATCGATGCACATGACACCACCTTTGAGCAGTTTGGGGTGAAAGTATTTGTAGACCCAAAAAGCTTGGTTTATCTCGATGGTATGGAGATGGACTACGTGAAAAATGGTTTAAACGAAGGCTTTGAGTTTAACAACCCAAACAAAAAAGGCGAATGTGGCTGTGGTGAATCCTTCACCGTATAACAGTTCATCAACTTGCCTTTCAACATTAAAACAGTGTGTATCACACTGTTTTAATTGCATTTACATAGAGTGTTTTTGCTTTCGCAATGACCCCCAATTTAGCGCGGAATCCCTCTCCTATGAATCATTTTGAGTTGTTTAACCTCCCAGTAGCACTCGATATTGATTTAGCAACCTTAAAATCAGAATTTTTAAAGTTGCAGCAACAATATCACCCAGATAAAGCTCTCGATAAAGATCAAGCCCTCATAAAATCAAGTGAGATCAATCAAGCATTTAAAGTTTTATCTCAGGTTGATAGCCGTGCAGGATATTTATTAGGATTAAAAAAACAAGATTATCATCTTGATCAATCCATCAATGATTTTGAATTTCTCCAGTCTGCCTTAGAAATCCGTGAACAACTTGATGAAGCACGTTCAGCAGATGAATTACAATCACTCAAATTAGACGTTCAACAATGGATTGATGGTTTAGTCCGCGAATTCAAAATTGATTTTGAAGAGGAAGATTGGGCTGAGGCACGTGATGATGTCCGCAAACTTCGCTTCTTTGTAAAAGTCATGCATGACATAGATAAAGCTGAAGATCGTTTTGAAGATGACGATAGCTTTGATTTAGATGATGAATTTTAACTTATTTTTAATTTTTGACGCTCAAAGGATGTAACACATGGCTCTCTTGCAAATTGCAGAACCTGGACAATCAAGTGCGCCACATGAACACCGTATTGCCATTGGTATCGACTTAGGTACAACTCACTCTCTAGTTGCAACTGTACTTTCAGGCAAAGCAAAGGTTTTGCATGATGAACAAGGTCGTGTCTTACTCCCATCGATCGCGCATTATGGTGTAAACCAAACCCAATATGGCGACGAAGCGAAACCATTTTTGACTGCCGATCCTAAAAACACCATCGTTTCAGTCAAACGTTTTATGGGACGCTCTAAAGCCGACATTAAATTTCAACACCCCTTCACTTTAGTGGGTGAAGATAATCAAATGCCTGCTTTTGAAACTGCTCAGGGCCGCAAAACTCCTGTTGAAGTATCCGCTGAAATTTTAAAGCAACTAAAAGATCGTGCTGAAGCGAGCTTAAAAAATGAAGTCAATGGTGCAGTGATTACCGTTCCCGCATACTTCGATGAGGCTCAACGTCAAGCAACACGCGATGCCGCACAACTTGCGGGTTTAAATGTACTACGACTTTTAAATGAGCCTACTGCTGCTGCAGTTGCGTATGGTCTGGACCAAGAAACCAATCTTGCGCATGATCACAACTATGTGATTTATGACTTGGGTGGCGGTACCTTTGACGTTTCAATTTTACGCTTTTCACAAGGCGTGTTTGAAGTGTTAGCAACGGGTGGCCATACCGCATTAGGCGGTGATGATCTTGACCGCTTAATCGTAAAATGGGCGAAAAAAGAACTCAACATTGAGCAGTTCGATGACACTGAATATGCACACGTTTTAGTTGCTGCACGTAAAGCTAAAGAAGCTTTAACCGATGCAGAAAGCGTTCATTTACAAGTCCTAGAGCACAGCTTAACGCTTGATCGTGCGACATTTGAAGGCATTATCAAAGTTGCTTTAGATAAAACAATTAGTGTGTGTAAACGCGTCCTCCGTGATGCGAAGCTTGAACTCAGCGACATTCAAAACGTGGTTTTGGTCGGTGGCTCAACTCGCTCTTATGCTGTACAAAACGCTGTACGCGATGTATTCGCTCAAGAGCCATTGTGTACCATCAACCCAGACGAAGTTGTTGCTATCGGTGCATCGATTACAGCCAATCAGCTGATTGGAAACACAGCCGATGGCGCATTACTGCTTGATGTAACACCGCTTTCTCTAGGCCTAGAAACCATGGGTGGCTTGGTTGAACGTCTTATTTCACGTAATACCGCAATCCCAGTTGCACGTCGCCAAGAGTTCACCACCTACCAAGATGGCCAAACCGCGATGCTGATTCATGTGGTTCAAGGTGAGCGTGATTTGGTTGAGCATTGCCGTAGCTTAGGTCGTTTTGTCCTTCGCGGTATTCCACCAATGACTGCGGGTCAAGCGCGTATTGAAGTAACCTTCCAAGTGGATGCCGATGGCCTACTGACAGTTTCAGCTAAAGAAACAACCTCTGGCGTACATGCACAAATTGACATCAAACCATCATATGGTTTGGCTGATAGTGACATGGAGCGCTTACTGCTTGATGGTTATAAGTTTGCTGAAGAAGATAAAAATCTTCGTCACTTACAAGAAACCAAAGTTGAAGCAAAACGCGAACTCGAAGCTTTAGAGCAAGCCCTAAAAGTGGATGCTCACCTGCTCACGAATGAACAACAAGTTGCATTAAATGCGGCCAAAACTTCATTAGAAGCAACACTTGAAACAACAGAAATCAAAGCAATTGAATCTGCTGTTGAACAGCTTAAAATACACAGTGATGCTTTTGCAGCAGCACGTATGAATCAGCATATCGATGCAGCGCTGAAAGGCACAAAACTCGACGACTGGTCAAACTCAAACTAATTTATAGGTAAAGACTATGCCACGTATTAAAGTTCTCCCACATGCGCAAATCTGCCCAGAAGGTGCTGAGTTTGAAGTTGAACAGAATGCGAATCTATGTGAAAGCTTACTGAAAAATGGGATCAAGATTGAACATGCGTGCGATATGTCCGCTGCATGTACAACCTGTCACGTTGTAGTACGTAAAGGCTTCGACAGCTTAGAAGAAATGAATGATGTTGAAGCAGACCTCCTAGATCGTGCTTGGGGCTTAGAACCTGACTCTCGCTTGTCTTGCCAAGTGAAGTTAGTGGATGAAGACTTAGAAGTTGAAATTCCTAAATACACAATTAACCACGCGTCTGAAAATCACTAATTTTCAAAGCATAAAAAAGCCACTCATTGTAGTGGCTTTTTTACGAGTCTCGCTTTGTATCTCATCCTATCAACTTAATGATATTCATTTTTTTGAACAGGCTCTATTACTTCATCTTCAAGATTAAGTTTGACGATACCCTGCGAGTTGGTCATCTTCTGTTGGGTTTGAATGCGTTGAATCATTTTTTCTAAGACTTGAATTAACTGCGGATATTCAAAATTTTGCACTTCATCTAAGTTCAGCAGTAAATGAAACCCTTTATATTCATAATCAAACCAGCGTTGATAGTCTGATTTTTGCGAGGTATATTTTTCAACGACTTGCCACGTCTTCACAGCACCTTTAATCCCCTTAAGGAAAATTGGCGCTTTCGGTGCACAAAGATAATCATTTTTTACTAAATTATGTGTATCGTCCGAAATTAAGATTTCATCCACTTGCGCTGCACTTTGTAAGCGTGCAGCAAGGTTTGCATCACGACCAACAATGGTATAAGCCATACGGTGCGATGCGCCATAGTTCCCTACGTGGCAATACCCTGTAGAAATTCCCATACGAATATGCAATGGTGGATAACCCATTTTCACCCAACGTTCGCGCAGGATTTTCATTTGCTGACGCATCGCCATAGCCATTTCCAAACAGTTTTGAGCATCACGCTCTACACCTTCAGAATTAGGGTCACCAAAGAACACTAAAATTGCATCCCCCATGAATTTATCCACAGTACCTTCATATTGCTTCGCAATCTCGGTCATGTGTTTTAAATAATCATTGAGTAGGAATGCTAAATCATCCGGAATTAAGCTTTCAGAAAGCTCTGTAAAACCCTGAATATCTGAAAAGAAAACTGTCAGTTTCTTACGCTTGTATTCAATTTTCGCTTCAGACTCACCCTTCATAATCGATTGCCACAACTGAACTGGTGCATAGCGACTCAGCTGATTGGCAAACTCCATATAACGGTTCATCTGATCGAAATAGTGATTTTTGCGGCGGTATATGTCTTGCATTTGGTTGCGCTGATAATAGCTACCCACGCCAAAATAAGTGGTGAGGCACAAAAAACCCAATACGATCAGTTCGGTACTGGTAGCCTCGAAATACTCACCAAAACCGAAGACAAAGATAATTGAGATATAAAAGACAACCACCCCAATCAGGCTGGCCAAAGACACCATCAAAAAAGAAATTTTATTGCTAATAGCCGTGTAAAGCATAGCAAAAATGGTTAAAAATGTGAGTACGATACTGAGATGTACAGCGGCTAAAATGATCGCAGTAATGACAATATCAATAACAAACATTACACCGCGTCGCATCTTATTATTGAAGCGATAACCTAACCACCTTGAAAATGGGGGGGTGATCAATAATACAATGAGCAACAGCAGCGGCACGTAAATCTGATATTGAGTATCTGCCATCGTATAATGATAGACGATGGTTATTAAAGACAGCATGCCATATCCCATCGCACGATGGAAATACACAAATTGTTTGGGCTCTTTAGATAACCAATGATCTAATGGCACTGCTCGTTCCCCATTATGCGCACGATCAAATCATCCCTGATTTGATTTCTCACGTGTATTAGTCCATACGCCAATCGAATGGCATATCACCTTGGCCACGTAGTGCAAGCATTAAAGTTTGACGCATATGCGCAAGCACTTCATTGCTATAAGGAACAGCGGGAGTACCCCAAACTGGTTTTGGCCATGCGACGTCGTTTTGATAACGTACAACATGGTGAAAATGGAGCTGCGGAACCATATTACCTAAAGCAGCAACATTCATTTTGTCAGCACGGAATACACGAGCCAATTGGCTTGATAACCAGCTTGACTCACGTAAAAACTGTTCTTGGTCGGCTTGACTGAGTTCATATAACTCAGTGATGCCTGGCACGCGTGGAATTAAAATTAACCACGGAAATTGCATATCATTCATTAAGCGACATGTTGAAAGTGGAAAGTCGCCTACAAAAAACGTATCTTGAGCAAGTTGTGGATGCAAACTAAACATATCTTTATAAATGATGCAAATTAGAATAATGGCTAATACTATCACATCCAATCAGAGGTGAATATTGTAAGCAATGTGTTTCAACACAAATAAACTACGTTTTACTTTGAACCACATCACATTTATTACTTTAATAAATTTCATCAAAAAATCAAGTCTTTCTTTTTATAGCGCAAGTGCGCAAGAAAGACCAGATATCTGTATGAAATCACAGCAAATTAAAACTAAATTTTAATGCAACTCTTTCAACAAACTTTCCAATAAGTCATTGATAAATTGAATCCGTTTTTCATATTCCTCTAGTATGACCATGACCTTTAAGCGCTGACCACCTTCCATCCTAAAAAAGGTCGGGTGTTTTTGCATCATCTGAATAATACTAATTGCCTGAACAGGAGTATCTGGTGAAAATTCAATCGTACCACCATTGGCAGAAATATCCACTTTGGTAATGCCCAGTGTTTCTGCTTTCAAACGCATCTGATGTACAGCAAAAAGCTGCTTTACAGGTTGTGGTGGTATCCCAAAACGGTCAATCAACTCCATACGAATGTTATCGAGTTTTTCCTGACTGTCCGTATTACTAATACGCTTATAGAACAATAAACGCTGATGGACATCTCCCAGATATTCATCTGGAATCAAGGCCGGCATATGTAAATTGATTTCTGCGGTCAGTGAGAGTGGCGCATCGAAATTTGGGGTTTTGCCCTTTTGAATGGCTTTGGTCGCCTTTTCGAGCATCTCCATATATAAGCTATAGCCAATGGCTTGCATTGAACCACTTTGTTGCTCGCCAAGTAGCTCACCCGCTCCGCGAATTTCTAAGTCTTCCGTCGCTAACATAAAGCCCGCACCTAATGTCGATGCCCGCTGAATCGCATCCAGACGTTTTTCAGCATCACCTTTTAATCCTTTGATGGATGGCACCAACAGATAGGCATAAGCTTGGTGATGCGAGCGCCCTACACGCCCACGTAGTTGATGCAACTGCGCTAAACCCAGCTTATCTGCCCGCTCAATTAAAATGGTATTGGCATTCGGAACATCAATCCCTGTTTCAATAATGGTTGAGCAGACCAGCACGTTATATTCTTTATGGTAGAACTGCTGCATGACTTGTTCTAACTCGCGTTCACGCATTTGACCATGTGCAACAGCCACACGTGCCTCAGGGACCAACTCTCGAAGACTCTCCGCTGCACGCTCAATGGTTTCGACCTCATTATGCAAGAAATAAACTTGGCCACCACGCAGTAACTCACGCAAGATGGCTTCTTTAACTGAATCACCCGTATGTTCTTGCACAAACGTTTTTACCGCTAAACGTCGTGCAGGTGGTGTAGCAATAATGGATAGATCACGCATGCCACTAAAGGCCATGTTTAGAGTCCGTGGAATTGGAGTTGCAGTCAGAGTCAACATATCCACATCTGCACGCATTGCTTTAATCCGCTCTTTGTCACGTACACCGAAGCGGTGTTCTTCATCCACAATCATCAAGCCTAAGTCTTTAAACTGGACACTTTCTTGTAGAATTTTATGCGTACCAATCACAATATCAACTTTGCCCTCAGCTAAGTCTTCAATCGTTTTGGTATGTGATTTACTGCTGCCAAAACGTGATAAAACTTCGATGCGAATAGGCCAGTCTGCAAAACGGTCTTTAAAAGACTCATAATGCTGTTGAGCCAGCAACGTCGTCGGCACCAAAACAGCTACCTGTTTATTGTTCTGTACCGCTAAAAATGCTGCGCGCATCGCAACTTCGGTTTTGCCAAAACCCACATCGCCACAGACCAAGCGATCCATCGGTTTAGCCAGTTGCATATCATACAAAGTCGCCTCAATCGCATTGGCTTGATCGAGTGTTTCCTCATAGGCAAAGCCACTAGCAAACTGCATATATTGACCTTGATCTAGCTCAAAACCAAAACCTGGTTTGGCTTGGCGACGGGCTTGGATATGCAATAACTCCGCTGCTACATCATGGATTTGCTCCAACGCTTTACGCTTTGCTTTGCTCCAAGCATCAGTACCCAGTTTATGCAAGGGTGCTAGGTCTGGGTCGCCGCCACTATAACGGCTGATCAAATGTAAATTGGTGACAGGAACATAAACTTTGGCCGCATCGGCATAATCGAGCTGCAAGAACTCATAGTCTTGATCATCAATACTTAAAGTGACTAAGCCCGCATAACGCCCCACACCATAGTCGATATGCACCACCGGCGCTCCCATACTCAGTTCAGTCAAGCTTCTGATGAGAAACTCTTCCGAAACCTCTTGCTGGCGTTTACGACGACGCTGTACAACACGATGCTCATACAACTGATTTTCAGAAATGATGCTAATGCTGTCTTTTAATACCAAGCCACGCTCCAATGGCGCACTGGTAATTGCAATGGCATGTAAAGATTTTTGAAATTCAGCAAAATTCTCGACATTAGGAATCTCTCCCAATGTGGCGCGCAATGCATCTTTTAAAGTTTCACGACGCCCCGCACTTTCAGCAACCAGTAATACTGGATGGTTAGCAGCATCAATATACTGTTTAACCGCGTGAAAGGGCTTTTCATTTTTAGGATCGACTGCTAAACGTGGTGGAAGTTCAGTGTTTAAATTGGTCACACCCGCTTTTAGATCAAAAGCCTCGACTGAAGCAATAATACGTGGAAAGGTATTGAGTTGTTCTAAAACTTGATTGGTCGAAATAAAAAGATGGTTAGGGGCTAAAATTGGCTGGTCAACATTATGGCGGCGGTCTTCATAACGGCGATCGATTTCTTTCCAAAAAATATCTAAACCATCATCAACCTGCTTATCTGTAATGACAATGGAATGACTTGGTAAGTACGAAAGCAGTGTACTTTGGGTTTCCATCTGCGCAGCACTGAAAAAGAGTGGGAAATAGAACTCAATCCCTGGTGATGCAATCCCTTCTAACACATCCTGATAAATTGGATTTTTCTTTGGATTTGCCGTCGGAAACATTTCTGCATAGCGATCACGAAATATGCGGCGTGCCTCTTTCAGCGGAAACTCTTTAGCCGGTAATACTGAAAATTGTTTTAAGTTTTGCGTAGTGCGCTGCGTTTCAGGGTCAAAAAATTTAAGGGTTTCAATTTCATCATCAAACAAATCTATGCGAATTGGTGCAGCTTGACCTGAGGCATAGATATCCATAATGCTACCCCGAACCGCAAATTCACCATGGTCATATACTGTGTCGACCAAATGATAGCCTGCTTGAATCAAACGCTTCTTTTGCTGTTCCAATTCAAACTTTTGACCAATGTGAATATCAAAGTGTTCTCCCAACACCCACGAAGTTGGCGCTACACGCTGTGCCAAGGTCGAAGCCGAAATCAGTAAGACGCCTGTTTGCGGCATATTGGATAAAATTGCGAGACGCTCAGACACAATATCCTGATGAGGAGATAAACGGTCATAAGGCAGAATTTCCCAGTCTGGAAAAATGGTCGGTCGAATACCGTAAAATTCAAATTCACTTTCGAGTTGTGCTAAGTGTTGATTATTTTTTGCCACAACCACAAAGAGCTTTTTATTTTGTGAACTTAACGTTTGAATGAATAATGCAGCTGAAGAGCCGAGCAAATTTCCCAGCCAACGTTTTTCGCCTGCTTTTAGTTGTTGCACATTCAGTTGGGAGATTTCTTCTTGGAGCATGGACATGGCTTTAGCGTTTAAAAACATGCGTCATATACTAGCATGATGTCCTCACGCTGCATGTTATTTTTCACGACAACAACATCATCAATCTAGCGCTAAGTCCTTTTTACAACTCAAATTTATGATTTTTAAAAGACTTATTTTTTGTCACGTATAAACTGGTAATAATAGTCATTGAGTAGCTTAATCATTCGCTTTAACTCAATTAAGTTTTCTAGATTATTGCCTAAACGTACAACAAATCGCTCATTGGCAATTTCCAAGTCGATCTTTTCATTGATTAACATAGCACTATAAAAAAGTGCATTGAGGTCATCAAACTGACTAATTCTACGATTTGAAAAATAGACCAAACGTTCAGCATGTATAGCATTTAGTACAATACCTTCAATGATAAAGCCTTTTTCATCATCATATTCAATCTGATGCTGCTGCAAAAATAGTTGTTCTGGCGCATCTTTCTTTAATTTAAATAATTGGCTCAATTTACTCAGCATAGACATCTAATCATGGTTCCTCACTCAGGCTTATTGTATTTCTAACTGCTACCTTTTGTTAGCACGGATTGGCTTAAAAGTATAAAAGCAGCGCATTAACTACTTTTATACCTATATATAGTTATAAATGTCTTAGCGAACTTATGCTAAAGGTACAACCTTCGTCGTCACCTCAGTAACCAAATTTTCAAATAAAAAATGCGACCTAACGGTTCCCGAGTAAGTAACCCTTGCCCCAATACTACGCATGACTACATCCAAGCATAGGTGTTCATTGGCTTGAATATATTTGGTATTTAAGGCTGCAATACCATTAATAAATTGCTAAACGCAGCGGCGTTGGATAAACATCATTGGTCGATTGAGATTTATTGACAAGGTCATTTGGATGAATAACCTCGTATTTACCCTAAGAAAGGAATACATGCTTTAATGCAAAATTGGTCAACACTTCGTTGCTATTCATATTAATTTGTGGTGCCCGCTCTATCTTGATAGACATCTATAGGGAAAAGCGTATGTCTAACCTTCAATAGTTTGGCTCAATTGATCACATACCACCGCAATGGTCTGCACAATTTCAGGAGAGATTTTGCCAAATGTGCAGTTAATTTATACCGACTCTATTTTCACTTGTGCCAAAGCAAGCAGAAAATGCCATTGAATTCCTATTTTCTAATTAGAAATTTGAAAGTTTTCCAATGCTCTCAAAGCAAAAACGCCCTAACAGAATTAGGTTAATGGTGAAATATTCGTCTTTTTCACCTATTTCATGACTGTAAATACATTTCATAAATGAAACATTTTATATGGAAATGCGCCTACTCTGCAGGTAATGTAATTTTTCGTAAGCAATAAAAAATCATAAATTATAACTAGCTTGCTGATTTTACGAAATAAAAGCTTAGAATCTCATTTACCCTATAAAAAAGAATAATAATTGACCAATAAATAACATATTTTCAACAACTTATTCTTTAATTTTAAAAAACAATTAATAATTACACAAAGCATACAAAAACACATCACAACTGTTACAGAGTGTAATTTTATTTTTATGCTTGAATCGCCGTCTCAAACAAAGCGATTAAAAAATCTCCCAAGTCGGATTTTGCCAAGGAATGCCTATGAGTCAAATTAACCCCACCCTCGTCACATTTTTAGTTTATATCATTGCCATGGTTGGCATCGGTTTGTATGCATACAAGTCCACAAACAACTTTGATGATTACATCTTAGGTGGTCGTAGTTTAGGAAGTGTGGTTACTGCGCTTTCTGCAGGTGCATCAGACATGAGTGGCTGGTTACTGATGGGCTTACCGGGTGCAATTTATTTGTCTGGTTTGTCTGAAGCGTGGATTGCCGTAGGCCTAATCATTGGTGCATGGCTCAACTGGTTATTGGTTGCAGGACGTTTACGTGTGCATACTGAAGTCCAAAACAATGCCCTCACCCTACCTGATTATTTCACAGGTCGTTTCGCAGATCGCAAACGTATCTTGCGTATGATCTCAGCTGTCGTTATTTTAGTATTCTTCGCGATTTACTGTGCTTCAGGCATGGTCGCAGGCGCGCGTCTATTTGAAAGTATCTTTGGTTGGAACTACACCACTGCACTTTGGATTAGCGCAATTGCAACCATCAGTTATGTGTGTATCGGCGGCTTCCTTGCAATTAGCTGGACAGACACCTTCCAAGCAGGTCTAATGATTTTTGCTCTGCTGCTTACCCCAATCATGACTTACCTTGCGATTGATGGTAATGCTGCACAGTTCACAGTCTTACTTGAAACGGCTCGCCCACAAGCGATGCATATTGTTTCTGAACTCAGCACTGTTGCCATCCTGTCATCATTGGCATGGGGCTTAGGCTATTTTGGTCAGCCACACATTTTAGTGCGCTTCATGGCTGCGGATTCTGTGAAAACGATTCCTGCTGCGCGTCGCATTGGTATGACATGGATGATTTTATGTCTAGGTGGTGCGGTAGGTGCTGGTTTTATTGCCATCGCGTACTTCCAACAACACCCTGAACTGGCGGCTGTGGTTTCTCAAAACCCTGAAACTGTGTTCATGGAACTGACTAAACTCTTATTCAACCCTTGGATTGCGGGTATCATTTTAGCTGCAATTTTAGCTGCGGTGATGAGTACATTAAGCTGTCAGCTATTGGTTTGTTCTACAACATTGACAGAAGACATGTACAAAGCCTTCATCCGTAAAACCGCTTCTCAAAAAGAATTGGTTTGGGTGGGTCGCTTCATGGTTATTGCTGTTGCTGTTCTTGCAATTTGTTTAGCAAGCAACCCTGACAGTAAAGTTCTAGGCCTTGTCGCTTATGCATGGGCAGGTTTTGGTGCGGCATTTGGTCCACTGATTATCTTGTCTTTGTTCTGGAAGCGCATGACCTTGAATGGTGCTATTGCAGGTATTATTGTTGGTGCAGTAACCGTGATTGTGTGGAAAAATGCATTAGGACACTTAGGTCTATATGAAATTATTCCAGGTTTCATCTTCTCTTGGATCAGCATTGTAGTGGTAAGCTTAATGGGTAAAGCCCCTGAAGCTGAAGTAGTACAACGCTTTGAACAAGCAGACAGTATGTACAAACAAGCGATGGCTGAAATGAAAGAAGAATCTACACAACGTTAATCGAACGTGTAGACCAAAAAAAGGGGCTTTTAAGCCCCTTTTTTTACATCTCATGTACTCAATTATTTCGACAAAGGTTTGTATTTGAGTTGAATACGTGAGCTTTCTTTGATGACTTCCATCACTGGATAACTGCGCGTTTCTTTAACACCCGGCAGTTGCCACAAGACTTGACCTGAGATTTTTCGGAACTCATCCATACTGGCACAGCGAATCTTCACCACAAAATCAAAGCCCCCACTGGTCATATGACATTCCACAATTTCATCATGCTGTAGCACGGCATGGCGAAAATCTTCCAAGACATGTGGCGTGGTTTTATCCAAAAGGATCTCCACAAAAACCACAAAACTGGCATTGAGCATGTTTGGATTTAAGCGTGCTTCATAACTCAGAATAAAGCCTTCCTTAGTTAATTTTTGCACCCGAGCCAAAGCAGCCGTCGCTGACAAGTTCACTTCTTCGGCAAGTTTAATATTCGATATTTTTCCATCTCTTTGAAGAATATCTAATATTTTGATATCTGTTCGGTCCAAACTAAAAATTGGGCTCGTCATCTGAATTAATCTCTAAATAGCATACAAATTATAGTGAGTTATTCGGCATTCTTTCTGTAATCATAAATTAATTACTATAGATCTCTCAACACATTATTGTATGCACAGGATGTAGGCATGAATATGATGGAAAGCAATACGCATTTCAACGACGCTCAAACTCAATTTGAATATATTACCGAATTCAAAGAAAAAAGTGAGCTTGAAGTTGAAATCAATACCGCTTGGCGACGTGCCGAAACTGACTGTGTTCAAAACTTATTAGACCACAGCAAAATCTCTGACGAGATGAATCAACGCATTCATGAACTTGCGTTTGATTTGGCTCATACTTTACGTGAACGTAAAAGCGGCAGCGGTAAAGCAGGTATTGTACAGGGTCTCTTACAAGAATTTGCACTGTCTTCTCAAGAAGGCATCGCGCTGATGTGTTTAGCTGAAGCTTTGCTTCGTATTCCAGACATGGCGACACGTGACCTATTGATTAAAGACAAAATCAACCAAGGCAACTGGAAAGAACACGTTGGTCAAAGTAACCTGATGTTTGTCAATGCGGCTGCATGGGGCCTCATGTTGACTGGCAAACTGATGGAAACGCCAAAGCAAAATAGCTTATCAGGCACTTTAACAGGCTTATTGGCACGTAGTGGTCGTGGCATCATCCGTAAAGCAGTTGATGTAGCTATGCGTATGATGGGCGAACAGTTTGTGACTGGCGAAACCATTGGTGAAGCATTACAACACGCTGAACGTCTTGAAGAAAAAGGCTTCCGTTATTCATACGACATGTTGGGTGAAGCAGCACTGACCGATCATGATGCTGATCGTTATATGAAAGATTATACCGATGCCATTCATGCCATTGGTCAAGCGTCAAAAGACAAAGATGTTTATGACGGTCCGGGTATTTCAATTAAATTATCTGCTCTACACCCTCGCTACCAACGTGCGCAAGTTGCACGTATGCATGAAGAGTTGTACGGTAAAGTCTTTACGCTTGCTAAATTAGCACGCGGCTATAACATCGGTTTAAATATTGATGCAGAAGAATCTGAGCGTTTAGAAATTTCTTTAGAAATGCTTGAACGTCTATGCTTTGAACCAGAACTCAAAGACTGGAAAGGCATTGGTTTCGTTATCCAAGCGTATCAAAAACGTTGTTTCTACGTGGTAGACTACATCGTAGACTTGGCTAAACGTAGCGAAAAGCGCTTAATGATCCGTTTAGTGAAAGGCGCGTACTGGGACAGCGAAATTAAGAAAGCACAAATTGAAGGGATGACTGACTACCCTGTATTTACCCGTAAAGTACATACAGACTTGTCGTATATCGCTTGTGCGAAGAAATTATTGGCTGCACCAGAACAAATCTACCCACAGTTTGCAACACACAATGCGCAAACCTTGGCGACTATTTATGAAATGGCCAACCCAGAGAAATACTACGTAGGTCAGTATGAGTTCCAATGCTTACACGGCATGGGCGAGCCACTGTATGAACAAGTAGTCGGCGAAAAACTAGATAAAAAACTAGGTGTACCTTGCCGTATTTATGCACCTGTCGGTAACCATGAAACACTATTGGCTTATCTTGTACGTCGTTTACTTGAAAATGGTGCAAACACCTCTTTTGTAAACCGTATTGCAGACAAGTCACTCGCGATTGATGATTTGATTGAAAATCCAACTCAAACCATCTTAAGCAGTGCAAAACGTGAAAATATCGTGGGTCAAAAGCACCTTTCGATTCCACTTCCTGCTGAGCTTTATGGCCAACTGCGTGCAAACTCTAAAGGTTTAGATCTTGCAAATGACTCTGCATTAATTCATCTGAACCAAACAGCTCAACAGTTTGCTAAGCACCAATGGTCTGCTGCACCAATGGGTGAGCACTTTCAGACCAATGACGCCGTTGCTCCGCAAAGCATTATCAACCCAGCACGTCACTCAGATGTTGTGGGTTATGTACAAGAAGCAACAACTGAACAAGTTGAGCAAGCATTAAACAATGCGCAGGCTGTTCAAGACATTTGGGCACGTACGGCTAAAGACACCCGTGCGAGTTACCTCCTTCGCGCTGCTGACTTAATGGAAGCTCGCTTAGAAGAACTGATGGTTTTACTTTGTCGTGAAAGTGGTAAAACGTATGCCAATGCCATTGCAGAAGTTCGTGAAGCTGTAGATTTCTTACGCTACTACGCAACGCAAATGATTGATCTAGATGCAAACGCAGAAGTTGAGCCTTTAGGCACGATGCTATGCATTAGCCCATGGAACTTCCCATTGGCCATCTTCACAGGTCAGGTTGCTGCTGCATTGGTTGCGGGTAATACCGTGATTGCTAAACCAGCTGAACAAACGCCATTGATCGCAGCTCAAGCAATTCAAATCTTATGGCAAGCGGGTGTGCCTCAAGCTGCTGTACAGCTGATGCCGGGTCGTGGTGAAACTGTGGGTGCACAACTCAGTGCAGCCGAGCAAGTTCAAGGCATCATGTTCACAGGTTCAACTGAAGTTGCTAAGATTTTGCAAAAAACTGTGGCGAAACGTTTAAGCAAAAATGGTGAAAGCATTCCACTGATTGCTGAAACAGGCGGTCAAAATGCCATGATCGTTGACTCTTCGGCACTGACTGAACAAGTTGTACTTGATGTCGTTAGCTCAGCTTATGACAGCGCAGGTCAACGTTGTTCTGCCCTTCGCGTACTATGTGTACAAGAAGATAATGCCGATGCAGTAATTCAAATGCTTAAAGGCGCAATGCAGCAACTTCAAGTGGGCAACCCATATCTACTTAAAACAGATATTGGTCCAGTCATTGATGCTGAAGCGCAAGAAAACATTCAAAAGCACATCGACAAAATGCGCCAAAAAGGTCATCGCGTACACCAATTGATGCTTAATGATGCTCAAGACACTGAGATAAATGCAGGCACGTTCATTACACCAACACTAATAGAGTTGCCAAATCTAAATGATTTAGAGCGCGAAGTGTTTGGTCCTGTGCTGCACGTGATTCGCTTTAACCAAGGTTCACTCAAACAGTTACTTGAGCACATCAACAGCAAAGGCTATGGCCTGACGATGGGTCTACATACCCGTATTGATGAGACCATTCAAACTGTAATGACCCATGCTGAAGTAGGTAACCTCTACATCAACCGCAACATTGTGGGTGCAGTTGTCGGTGTACAACCTTTTGGTGGTGAAGGTTTATCAGGCACTGGCCCTAAAGCGGGTGGTCCAATTTATCTATATCGCCTAATGCAAAACTGTTCTGCGAAAAAGTTGAATAAACCTTTTGCTACAGGTGCTGATTTAAACCCTCAGGTTGAGTTCAGCAACTCTGCATTGTTCCTTGAGTGGGCAGCTAAAACCTTCCCAGCAGTGAAATTGGCAAAAATTGAGAACTTCTGTTCAGGCCATCATTACGAGCTACAAGGTCCGACTGGTGAAAGCAACCAATACATGGTGATTCCGCGTCATGCAGTGTTGTCATTAGCAGAACAAGAAGCGGATCAACTACAACAGTTGAATGCGATTTTTGCAGTTGGTAGCCGTCCAGCAGTGCTTGCAGATAACAGCTTTGTGTTAAAACACATGCCAAGTATGCCTAAAGCATTGGCTCAAGCCTTCCATGTTATCAAAGACATCAAAACTGATGTTTTTGATGCGGTATTGCACCATGGTACAACGGCGCAGCTTTTAGCGTTGCAACAGCAGATTGCTGAGCGTCAAGGTGCGATTGTGGGTATTACTCATCTTAGCCCATCACAAACAGCCATTCCTTTAGAACGTTTTGTGATTGAGCGCGCTATTAGTGTTAACACTGCAGCTGCTGGTGGTAATGCAAGTCTCATGACTTTGAACTAAGCCCAATTTAAACCTGTAGTCCTCATCGGGACTGCAGGTTTATTACTATGTTTCCTCTATTGCCAAGTCAACATCTCCTGGTCTGTTTACTTGGCATTTTTTATGCGACTCGGTTTGACTTAATCTACTCAAAAATTTCCGATATAGCAAAGTATCAAACCATCTGTAGCATGAATAAACCCCACGCTTTTGCTGAATATCTTTAGGCTAATTCAGCAAACTTTGTTACCATCTCTTTTTTCTATATGTTTGCGATTTTTACTGCATATGACTTCTTCTTATCAACAACAACTTGACGCCAAAATTGAACGAATTACAGCTCAATTTGCTGAATTCACTCCACCTTCGCTTGAAGTTTTTCAATCTCCTGAAAAAAACTTTCGCATGCGTGCAGAATTCCGTATTTGGCATACCGAAGATGATATGTTTTATGCCATGTTTGAACGCGATGAAGACAATCAGAAAAAAGTCATTCGTATTGATGACTTCCCAATCGCTGATGCCAGTATTAATCAGCTCATGCCTGTTTTATTGGCAGAATTGAAAAGCAATGATCTCCTCTCAAAACGCCTATTTGAAGTGCATTTCTTAGCGACCTTAAAAGGTGAAATGCTAGTTTCCCTGATTTACCGCTGCCCACTCGATGAACAATGGCAGGTTTTAGCCAAACAACTTTCAGAAAAATTAAATATTAAGTTGATTGGCCGTAGCCGTGGTCAAAAAGTGGTACTCACCGATGAATTTGTGGTGGAAGAACTGCAAGTTTTTGAGCGTAAATATCAATACAAACAAATTGAAAGTAGCTTTACACAGCCCAATGCGCAAGTCTGCCAAAAAATGCTCGAATGGGCCTGCAATGCTGCACAGCAATCAAATAAAGATTTGTTAGAACTTTACTGCGGCAATGGTAACTTTACCCTACCGCTTTCCACCCGTTTCAACCGTGTCTTAGCCACTGAACTGGCTAAGTCTTCGGTGTATGCCGCACAGTGGAACATCGAACAAAACCACATCGATAATATTCAAGTCGCGCGTTTATCAGCAGAAGACTTCACACAAGCCTATAACGGCGAACGCGAATTCCGTCGCTTACAAGAAGCAAATATAGATATGAGCAGCTATGAGTTCGATACCGTGTTTGTTGACCCACCGCGTGCGGGCATTGATGGTGAAACCTTAAAATTGATTCAGCGTTTTGAACGGATTATCTATATTTCGTGTAATCCTGATACCTTGCATGACAACTTAAAAACACTCAGCCAAACCCATAAAATTTCACAGTTTGCGCTGTTTGACCAATTTCCCTATACCCACCATGTCGAGTCTGGGGTTTTGCTGGAAAAAATTTAAACAATTTGTTGCAACTTAAACCGTATAAAAAAGAAGCTCAAATGAGCTTCTTTTTTAATTTTCATGAAAAAAGATAAGCTTATATAAAATGCAAGTATTTCAACTGTCATAATAACGTTAATACCTTGCGCTATAATCGGAATTTTTCGACATCGATCGCTGCTTTTATCTCTCACGCTGACTTGCATTATTTTACAGATTGGTTATATTTCACCCTATGTTAGGTTGTAAATGAAGTCTATATGAGTTTTTGGCAAAAGCTGTTTTCGAATGAACAGCAAAACGAGCATAAAAATCAAATTGCTTGTGTTGAAAATGACTGCTCTTGTAAAACCAATGAACAGCTCATCGAAAAGCTTAAAACAGCGACCGATGAAGACGTGATTGTTGGGATTAAAAAAGTATTAGCTTCTCGTGGCTATGGCCGTAAGGAGTTAAATGAACTTCAGCATCGACCTCTACAGTAGTAGAGTCACTGAATATTCATCAAAAAGGCATTTAGATTGATCTAAGTGCCTTTTTTAATGTCTGTAAATCATTCGCCTTATAAAAAACCAAGATATATGAAGCACAGCACACTTTGCACGTTTAAATATTATACAAAGCCTGAATTTTTTGTTACCTTACAGGCTCAATATAAAAATCAATAATTTTTGAAATTAAAAGGTTAAGTAATGAAAAAACTACTCATAATCAGCACATGTATTACCCTTTTATCTTTAACAGCATGTAGCAAGATGCCGAAAGCTTGTGTTGAGTCTTGGGAAAAAATGGAAAAACTTGCCGAGCAGATGGGTTTGCCTGAAGAACAACTCAAAGAACAAAAAAAGAAATTTGAAGAAGACGTGAAAGCGATGAACACTGAAGAAGCAACACGCATGTGCAGTACCCAAAATTCACTTTTAGGTCTAGTAGATCAATAAACACTACTTCATCTTAAAAGAGGATGCTTGCATCCTTTTTTAATGCGATCACAAAAGCTAGATACTCCTTTCCAATCGGTCTCTTTTATTTCTATCATCGTAAACTCAAATAACCGAAACCCACTAAACAGTCGCTAATTCCCAGCAGAAGCTTTAAAATACAGATAAAAGACAACTGTAATGAATTAGCACGTATTAGGCATGCAACAACAAAAAGTCCACTACCCCTTGGGGGCTCATCTTATAGTCAAACATTTTGGCTATACGCATCACGGCATATATGCTGGGCGTGGACGTGTGATTCATTATTCAGGTTTTGCGCATCTTTTTAAAAAGCATCCGATTGAAATCACCTCCATCGAGAACTTTAGCCACGGACGTAAAATTACAGTTAATCAGTACCAAGCCCCCAAATATAAAGGCCGTAAAGTGGTTCGCCGTATGCGCTCACGCATGCATGAAAACAACTACCATCTTATTATCAATAACTGTGAACACTTATGCACATGGGCCATTACAGGCGTTGAAAGTAGCCCACAAGTCATCAAAATGATGAACAGACTTACTACTATTGGCTATGTCAGCTCTATGATGAGTTTCATGAACAGCCTGATGTTAACGCTGACCACCACCTGTTTTGCCTTGGTGCTCTACATCAAAAAGAAATTACGTGATAAGGCCAAACAGCAGCTTGGGAACTATTTTGAGTTTAAAGAGGAACGCTCTAAAAAAGATCACTGATGTGAACGCAGTTGAAAAGGCGGAAATTTATCTTCGACCAAGTTGAGCTGGATATCGTATTCAAGCCATGCCTTGGCACCATCTAACACTGTAGTAAAGCCACCTGTTGCATCCATCACGTAATGAATCAGCTCATTACCTTGTAACTCAATGTCATAGTTTCGAATGATCACATAGGTATTCATGCTGTCGATTTTTTCAAATACAAAATCAACTTTAGTTTTAGGCGTGCCCCATTCGATGCAGATCAGCTCATTTTCAACGACTTGGAGGACATGAGTCGAATGTGTAATTTGGTATTTATCCCATGTCCAATCGACCATTGCGCCTTTTTCTAAATAGCCGGAAGACTGACTAAACCAAAACTTGGTGGTTATGAGTGGATCAACAAAAGCGTTAAACACAATATTGACAGAACGCCGAATCAACATCTGAGTTTCGATCACGGTAGTCATTGTTATATCCCTATCACTTTTAAACTTAGTGATAGCACATCTCAACAAACCAATCATATCGAAAATTTGTTATGGCTCAGGCAATCCGCTCATTTTCTGTTATGGATTTGTTCACTGCTTTAACTTAAATTGGCTCTATGCGCACTTACTGGTTCTGGCAAAGATTCATTTAAAGAACTGAGCATTTCGCGCTCTATGCCCCGCACAATAGCATCTAAAGGCAAATCATTTTCCTGAAGCCCGAAGGGTTCTTCTAACTCTGCACTTAGCGCATCTAAACCCAATAATAGATAGGCAATTAAGGCCACGATCACCGGTGACCAAAAACCGAGACTGGAACTTAAACTAAAAGGTAAAATGAGACAGAAAGAGTACACGGCACGGTGTAACAAAACTGAATAAGAAAATGGCAGAGGTGTAGATGAAATACGGTCACAACCAGCGTGAATATCTCCCATTGCCACCGTATGCTTAGTCAGCATACTGTAAATAATATCGCTAATCTCACCACGCTTATACAACACCGCCAGATCTTTCTGCGTAAGCTCTAATAGATATTGCGGTGGATTAATATGCGTAGCCAATACCTCCCACTGCTCTACTGTCAGTTGTACTTTGGCTTGATAGTGGTCATAGGTATGACTTTGCTGCCGTAAACGATCTCGAAGCAAATGACTAAATAACATCACGCGATACATCAAAACTGTACGCTCTGCATCATTTAAGACATAACTATCACGGATCATATGCCGTGCGTTGGCAATCATTGCGCCCCATAGCTTACGCCCTTCCCACCAGCGGTCATAACACGCTGTATTTCGAAAGCTTAAGAAAATCGAAAGAATCACACCAAATACAGTAAACCCAATGACAGGCACTGCAGGAGCTGTCACGTAATGTTGAGTCGCTAGATAAACCAAAAGAGTTGAAATTAAAACACCGACCATCAGTGCCGGAAACACTTTCGGCAAAATGGTGCCACGCCAAGCAAAGAGTAATGCAAAGCTATTGGTTTTATCTCGAACGATCACAGTATATTCCTATTGGTTTCGCTACGAAAAGGCTCAACCGAAGTTGAGCCTTATATCTATCCAAATCAAGCAAACAGCGCTTATTTAGGCTTAAAGCTGTCTTTTAAGTCTAAAATACGGTTAAACACAGGTTTCTCTGCTGTATGGTCGTATTGATCTGCAACAAAATAACCTTCACGCTCAAATTGGAAACGGTCTTCAGGCTGTGCTTGCGCCAATGCAGGCTCAATCACCGCGTTTACAATTTTCAATGAATCAGGATTCAAGTTCGCTAAGAAATCATCGCCCACTTCAGGGTCCGACTCTGTAAACAGGCGATCATAAATACGCACTTCAGCAGGAATGCCTTTAGTCGCAGATACCCAGTGAATCACCCCTTTAACTTTACGACCTTCTGGATTTTTGCCCAAAGTTTCAGGGTCGATTGAACATTTCAACTCAACCACTTTACCGTTTTCATCTTTAATCACTTCATCACACTTAATGACATAAGCATGACGTAGACGAACTTCACCACCCGGAATTAAACGCTTGAAGCCTTTTGGTGGTTCTTCTTCAAAGTCTTTACGGTCAATGTAAATTTCAGAGGTTAACGGAATTACACGCTCACCCATGTCTACATTTGGATGACGTGAATGAGTTAAATCTATATCGTTAGGCAAATTTGTGAGTGTGACTTTGAGTGGATTCAATACTGCCATACCACGAGCAGCTGTATTTTCCAAAGACTGACGGATGCAGTATTCAAGCATTGCAACATCAACAATACCATCTGACTTCGACACACCAACACGCTTACAGAAGTCACGTAGGCCTTCTGGGGTAAAACCACGACGACGCATACCTACAACGGTTGGCATACGTGGGTCATCCCATCCATTGACATAACCACCTTCAACCAATTTACGTAATTTACGCTTAGAGGTAATGGTGTAGTCAATATTTAAACGGCTAGACTCATACTGACGTGGTACTGCTTCCGAGTGAACTTTCTCAACCACCCAGTCATAAAACGGACGGTGGTCTTGGAATTCCAAAGTACATAATGAGTGAGTAATGCCTTCAATTGCATCGGATAATGGATGTGCATAGTCGTACATTGGGTACATTTTCCATTTATCACCTGTTTGGTGATGCTCTGAATGGAGTACACGGTACAAAATAGGGTCACGCATATGCACATTTGGAGATGCCATATCAATCTTGGCACGCAGAACAGCTTCACCTTCTGCAAACTCACCATTGTTCATTTTTTCAAAACGTGCAAGGTTTTCTTCAACTGAAGTATCGCGGTAAGGCGAGTTTTTACCTGGCTCAATAAAGTTACCACGGTTCAAACGAATTTCTTCAGGCGACTGCAAATCAACATAAGCATCACCCTGTTTAATCAGTTGAATCGCCCATGCATGGAGTTGATCAAAATAGCTTGACGCATAGCGCGGTTCGCCATTCCACTCAAAACCTAACCATTTAACATCGTTGGCGATCCCATCTACATATTCTTGTTCTTCTGCATCTGGGTTGGTGTCATCAAAACGTAGGTTACAAAAACCATCAAACTCGTTGGCAATACCAAAATTTAGACAAATTGCTTTTACGTGACCAATGTGTAAATAACCATTCGGCTCTGGCGGGAAACGCGTGACTACTTTTTGCGTACGACCTTCAGCCAAATCATCGGTAATCACTTGGCGAACAAAGTCTAAGCCTGGCTGTTGTTCTTGCTGCGCTGCGACAGAGGCATTGTTACTTGGTGTCGGGTTATTTGGCAGTGTTGAAACAACATCATTCGGCTTCATAGTTTAAAAATCACTTTGATGAAAAAAATTAAGGAAAAATAGGGTCCTGCTATACGAGCATAATTCTAACTGATCTATCAGTCGATTTATGAATATTTTACAGCCCCTTAAACGATATTTGATCTATTTTACAAAGAAAATAACGTTTTTACTTGCCTTGTAGTTTACAGTTTGCTTATGCTTCTCACAACCAAAAAACCCATGGCTTTGATGTCCATGATTAGGAGATTACACAATGAGTTTTCCTCAAGTCGAATTAAACACCAATAAAGGTCGTATTGTTCTTGAACTTAACAACGAAAAAGCACCGATTACTGTTGCTAACTTCTTAGAATACGTACGTGACGGTTTCTATGACGGCGTAATTTTCCACCGCGTGATCGATGGCTTCATGATCCAAGGTGGTGGTATGGATGAAAACTTCAAAGAAAAAGCAACACGTGATGCAATTGAAAACGAAGCTGATAACGGCTTAACCAATGACCTTGGTACAATTGCAATGGCGCGTACACAAGCACCTCACTCTGCATCTGCTCAGTTCTTTATTAACGTGGGTAACAACTCGTTCCTTAACCACTCTGGCAAAAATGCACAAGGTTGGGGTTATGCAGTTTTCGGCAAAGTAACTGAAGGTCTAGACGTAGTAAACGAAATTAAAGGCGTTCGTACTGGCAACCGTGGCTACCACGCTGATGTTCCACTAGAAAACGTTGTGATTGAATCTGCTAAGATCATTTCTGAGTAATTTTTAAATCCTCCCCAGCCCTCCTTTGATAAAGGAGGGAGCTAGACTCTCATTCGAATATGAGATTACCCTCCCTTTTTAAAGGGAGGTCGGGAGGGATTTTTAAAAGGAAACTTCCGTGACCTATTTGTTTATCGCTGATTTACACTTGTCACCCGATCACCCTCGACTCGTTCGGGGGTTTTTAGATTTATTAGATACTTATAAAAACATGAATACTCAGCTGTATATTTTAGGCGATTGGTTCAATGCATGGATTGGTGATGACTACACAGCCCCTTGGCTAGATGAAATCATTTGCGCTTTAAAGCAATTTTCAAATGCAGGCAATCACATCTATTTCTTAACAGGTAACCGTGATTTTGCCCTAGGACAGCAGTTCCTCGACCAATTTAATGGCCAACTGTTAGCTGAAGTTTGCACACTCAAACTTTCAGATCACACCATTCGTATTGAACATGGTGATTTGCTCTGCACGGATGACGTATCCTATCAGCGTTTTCGTAAAATCATCCGCAATCCACTTCTGCTGAAGTTTTTAAAAAGTACACCTCTTGGCTTTCGACAAAAACTGGCTAATGGTTTCCGTAAAAAAAGCCGTCAAGCGCAACAGTTTAAAAGCTATGAAGTCATGGATGTGAATCAAGATGCTGTTCAATCAGCATTAAGCAATGCTGATTTACTGATTCACGGGCACACCCATCGTGCCAATATTCATGATGTCGATGGGAAAAAGAGAATTGTACTCGGTGACTGGAAAGAAGATTCAGCTCAGATTTTAGAAATTAATGCGAATGGTCATCTACAAAATTTGGCATTAAAAAAATGGCAGTATTAATGCCATTTTTTTACTATACCAATCAATATTATACATAATGCTTAACTCAAGTACTTATCGCCTTAGTTCAACTCATTTAGACGATACAATTGATTAACACCGGTATAAAAGCTCAAACCATCTAAGTTCATTGGAAGAGTTTCGCCAGATTCAAGTTGAATCATATGCCCCACTTCAACCCAAATTAAACCGTGATTTGTATTCTGTTGACGTTTAAGTGGCACCAATTTTACATTGATTTCACTACCATTTACGGCTGTAGCAACACGCCATGTATTTAAAGTTGTCAAAATTTTAACTCACTAAGTGAGCTTTTTGTGATGGAACAAAGAGATTAATAAAACGGGTTTTGAATAATAATTCTGTAGTTACAATGATGATATTCAAGTCAAATGCCTGAACTCAGATAGATCACAATCAGCTATATCATAGAAAAGTAGGAACAAATACCTACTCATAGTCTGCATTATACTAGGTTGTCAAGATTTAAGCAAAAGTAGCTCACTTTGCGTAAATACTAGCATAAACCAGAAAATGATTTGTTTAAGGCACATCGGTATTTTGATCTTTTAAATTTTTAATTTCACGAGCCAACTTATAATTCCAAACCATGACAGCCACAGCAATCACTAGAAACTTAAAATTCCATTCACTATATTTTTGATATTCCGACACAATAATTAAAATACTCAAACCAAAAATCAACACCGTAAAAACTTTCGTTAAAGACTGTTGTCGGATTTTAGCTTTGATATTTTTAGGTTCTAGATCAAACATTTATACAGTATGTTCATTATTTTAAAGAAGTAATTCAACCACTTTATAGATTTGATTGCAACGCAATTACTATCTCAATGTCACATAAAGACAAAACGAGTAACTTACACTCAGATTTGATTACATACTAACTGCCTCCCCCCGTAGAAATTGAGTAACACACTCGTTATTCAATAATGATAACGAACTAAGTCTGTATGCCTTTTTCAACTAAAATCTAAGTCTGTTCGAGTTGTAGCGTGATCACAAGTCTCCTTTCATCGGTTAGAATGAGACATCAACAATAAATTGAGTGCGATTATGGATCTGCTAAATATTTCAAAAAGTCGTTATACCACCAAAGCTTATGACCCAAATAGAAAGATCCCTCATGAACAGTTTACTCGATTATTAGAAATTCTCCGCTTAACTCCATCGTCTATCAACATCCAACCTTGGCATTTTTTCATTGCAGAAAACACAAACGCCAAAGAGCGGATTGCAAAAGCACTGGTGGGTAAATACGCATACAATGCTCCCAAAGTACTAGATTCATCACATACAATTTTATTTTGTACCAAAGCCGATATTTCTGAGCAACATTTGGAAAATTTATTGCATCAAGATGACCTACATGGTCGTTTTAAAGATGATGCCGCTAAGCAAGGCCAAAAAGACAGTCGTTCAGGTTATGTCAACTATTACCGCAATGAAAAAGGTGATGTACAGCGTTGGGCTGAAAACCAAACCTTTATTGCTTTAGGTCAAATTCTATTGGCTGCAGGTATTGAAAAAATTGATGCTACACCGATTGGTGGTTTTGATGAATCCATTATTAGTGAAGAGCTAGGTTTAACCGAACAAGGTCTAGTCCCTTCTGTATTGCTCACACTAGGCTATCGGAGTGATGCCGACTTCAATGCAAAATTGCCAAAGTCTCGTTTAAGCAAAGAAGATATTTTCACACAGCTGTAATGCTATTTGTATATAAAAGGGACTTCAGTCCCTTTTATATTTTGGGCCTGAAAATTGCTTCATCATGTTCAATGTCAAAAACAAAAAAAGTGAGGTTGCTGATGTCTGTTAAGCCCAATATACCGATGAAATTTGAATGTGCACATTGCAATAAAATCTATTTAGGTCAGTATCAACATATCATGCGCCCTCACTATCCCGATTGCCCTAGATGTGAGCAACCAGGGCTGTTATTAGGGATTGCAGTAATTGAAGATCTGCTCAAACACCCTTTTTCCTTTGTGCAGAACTATTTTAAACAGACATTGCGTAAGCTAAACAAGCCACGCTTGTGATACCCAACACCAGTCCGATGGCTGTTGCGAGTTTGAGCTTTTCTTTAAAGAAAAGTAGTCCGCTGAATACGCCTAACAGCACCACCATAATATTCATGCCTGCAAAGACCACCGCTGGGCTGTCCTTGAGTAGCAGATGAGCTTTGACATAAAGTGCGATATTGGCAAAGTTCAACACGCCAAGCCATAGGCCTGCCACGACGTTCTTGGTTAAACCGATATTTTTCGTGGTCACGGCAACATAACCGACTGACAGCAAAAATGCGCAAATAAACATCAGGTTTAACGCAACGGAAAACTGTACACCCAGCCCTGTTGTATATTTGAGCAAGACATCAATCAGCGCATAACCAAACCAGACTAGTGTTAAATACCATACGGCCTGTTTTTGACCTTCTCCACCACCAGAGGTATTGGTAAATAAAATGCACATCACGGCGGAAAGCCCCAAGACCACCCCAACAATTTTGAGCTGATTAAACTGTTCTTGAAAAATAAAATAAGCCGCGAATAAAGACAAAATCACCGACAAACGCTGTGCGATTTCTGTTTTGACAATGCCTGCATATTGTAAAGATTTAGCTAAAAATAAAAATACACTCGGCAACAAGACACCAAGCGCGACAATCAGCCACCACGGAGTATTTGAAATAGAAACGTGGCTTAGATCAGGTTTAAACCAGAAGTAACACAGTAAACTGGCTGAAGCATAGTTCCAGCTAATCATCTGGATCGGATCAAATCCTTTGTTTTTACCCCATTTTAAAAGAATGGAGACCACCACACTACAACAGGCCGCAGCAAATATCAGTTCCATAGCACACTCTTATTATTGTCGCCTCGAATATAAACACACATAGAAAAGCCCACATCAGGGTGGGCTTTTCCAATATAAATGATTCAAAAAGAATTATTTATAACGATCAACCATTTTCTCTAAAGAAATTGGACGAATCTTATCGGCATTACCCGCAGTACCAAATGCTTCATAACGGTCAACACAAATTTGTTTCATTGCATCTACAGTTTTCGCGAAGAATTTACGAGGGTCAAATTCGCTTGGTTGTTCAGCCATCATACGACGCATTGCACCAGTCGATGCTAAACGCAAGTCTGTATCGATGTTGATTTTACGAACACCGTGCTTAATTGCTTCAACCAATTGCTCAACAGGAACACCATAAGTTTCTTTGATGTCGCCGCCGTACTGATTAATGATCGCTAACCATTCTTGAGGAACAGAGCTTGAACCGTGCATCACAAGGTGGGTATTTGGAAGCGCCGCATGAATTTCTTTAATGCGGTCAATTGCCAAAATATCGCCTGTAGGTGGACGCGTGAACTTGTATGCACCGTGTGAAGTACCTACTGCAATTGCAAGCGCATCTACATTGGTATCTGCAACGAACTGACGTGCTTCTTCAACTGAAGTGAGAAGTTGAGAATGATCAAGAACACCTTCAGCGCCCACACCATCTTCTTCACCTGCCATACCCGTTTCAAGGCTACCTAAACAACCGATTTCACCTTCAACTGAAACACCGCATGCATGCGCCATTTGTACTGTACGACGAGTTACATCAACGTTGTATTCATACGTTGTTGGTGTTTTACCGTCTGCACCCAATGAACCATCCATCATCACAGATGAGAAGCCCAATTGAATTGAACGTTGGCAAACGTCTGGATCTGTACCATGGTCTTGATGCATTACCACTGGAATGTGTGGCCATTCTTCAATTGCAGCCAAAATAAGATGACGTAAGAATGGAGCACCTGCATATTTACGCGCACCCGCTGATGCTTGTACGATAACAGGTGAATTTGTCGCATCTGCTGCAAGCATGATTGCGCGCATTTGTTCTAAGTTGTTTACGTTGAATGCTGGTACGCCGTAAGCATGTTCGCCGGCGTGATCCAAGAGCTGGCGCAATGAAATAAGAGCCATAATGTCCTCCCAGTTGATGCGACATATTCTACATGCTCAAAGGCTTCAATTCAGCAACAAATAACACTATTTAAAAAAAATCCCCGCAATTGCAGGGACTTTTTACGAAATTCGCGTGTATTTAGTGTGCTGTAGCAGCCGAAGCCTCTACCGCAGGATCCGCAGTTGCAGCATCTGCAGGTGCATTTGCAACTTCAGCAGGAATGTCTTTGTTCTTTTCATCCAACTCTGGCTGATCAATCGCATCAATTGCCGCTTGTTGTTCAGCCGTTACAGCTTCTTCGACTGCTGCTGTTTCAGATGCGGCAGCGGTTTGCTCTGGTGCTTCATTTTTCTTACAAGCAGTCAGTGCCAATGGTGCTAACAAAAGTGCAGCAAGGGTCATTTTTAAATTCATAATGTTTTCCTAGAACAGATGATTTAATGCCCTGTAGTTTATTTCAGCATTATTTCATTTTCATGACTGAATGATGAATAGATTTGTTAAGCCCATAAAAAAAGGTTGACCGAAGTCAACCTTTTTACAACAGCATGAGCACACAATAATTATTGTGCACGCTCTATCAGCGCTGCAACTGCTGGAAGTGTTTTACCTTCGACAAACTCAAGGAAAGCACCACCACCAGTTGAGATATAACCGATTTTGTCAGCAACTTCGTATTTATCTATAGCAGCTAAAGTGTCACCACCACCTGCAATAGAGAAGCCAGCAGATTCAGCAATTGCTAAAGATAATGTTTTAGTGCCTTCGCCAAATTGATCAACCTCAAATACGCCCACTGGGCCATTCCAAAGAATCGTTTTTGACGTTTTTAAAATGTCTGCAAATGCTTTTGCTGTTTCTGGACCTACATCCAAAATCATGTCATTGTCAGTCACATCTTCAACTTTTTTCACGACTGCTTTAGCAGCAGCCAATGAACCCAAGAAATCTGCAAAATCGATTTCAGAAGCATCAGCTACTACAACATCCGTTGGAAGCGGTACAGAAACTTTTGCCGCAATTGCTTTTGCTGTATCAATCAAATCATTTTCACACAATGATTTACCAACATTGAAGCCTGCTGCTGCCAAGAACGTATTGGCAATACCTCCACCCACGATCAATTGATCACAAATATCAGAAAGTGATGTCAACACATCTAACTTAGTCGATACTTTAGAGCCTGCAACAATCGCAACCATTGGTTTTTCAGGTGTTTGTAATGCACGACCAAGTGCATCTAACTCAGCCGCCAATAAAGGACCAGCAGCTGCAACTTTCGCTAAACGTGCCACGCCTTCAGTTGATGCTTCTGCACGGTGTGCTGTGCCGAATGCATCCATCACAAATACATCACAAAGTGCTGCGTATTTTGCAGCAAGTTCTGGGTTATTTTTCTTTTCACCTGCGTTAAAACGACAGTTTTCAAGGAGTACCACTTGACCTGCTGCAACTTCAACACCGTCAAGGTAGTCCGTCACTAATTGAACGTCTTGACCCAATGCTTCAGTCAAATACGCAGCAACAGGTGCTAATGATTGTTCTGGTTTTGGCTCACCTTCAACTGGACGACCAAGGTGAGAATAAACCATTAGGGCTGCGCCTTGTGCTAACGCTGCTTTAATTGTTGGTAAAGCGGCACGTAAACGTGCATCGCTTGTAATCACACCATTTTTAACAGGAACGTTTAAATCTTCGCGAATAAGAACACGTTTACCCGTTAAATCGAGGTCAGTCATACGCTGAAAATTCATGTAGAGCTCTCTTTCTATATATAAAAATCGCGTCGATTTTAAATGATTATGCAGAAAAAGGTTAGCTTCTTTTGCAGAAAAGCAAACGAAAGGCAAAGTTTTGCTATCATAGTGAAAAGTCTCACTAGATTTAGCATTTATGTCTATTCATCCTGATCCAAATCTAAACCGTTTAAACGTTTTGGGTGAACCTTTAGCCAGCTGTTGTTATTCCCCGATCACGGGATATTTCCGTAATGGCTTTTGTCATACAGCACCTTCCGATTTGGGACAACACACGATCTGTGTCGAAATGACCTCTGAGTTTTTAAATTTTTCTCAGCGAGTGGGTAATGATCTTATTACCCCTGTGCCTGAAGTTGACTTTCCAGGTCTACAACCTGGTGATTTTTGGTGTATCTGTGTGACCCGTTGGGTAGAAGCTTATCAGGCCGGTTTTGCGCCTCCTGTTAAAGTTCAAGCTTGCCATCAAGCTGTACTGTCTTACGTACCCCTAAATGTGCTTATGGAATATGCTGTCGAATGAATACTTCAGAAATTATCTTGGCATCAAGCAGTCAAACTCGTAAAGACCTCATGAATCGTTTACGTCTAGACTACCGCTGCGTTGTCCCTGATATAGACGAATCGCCTCGTGGTGAAATCCATGCCGATGATTTAGCCAAACGATTGGCTTATGAAAAAGCGCACGTCATTGCG
This sequence comes from Acinetobacter sp. MF4640, assembly GCF_002018895.1. NCBI lineage: Bacteria > Pseudomonadati > Pseudomonadota > Gammaproteobacteria > Moraxellales > Moraxellaceae > Acinetobacter > Acinetobacter sp. MF4640. Next base: position 63,537 of record NZ_MVOM01000009.1, read on the forward strand.
TCACAGAACCCTGAAGCAATCGTGATTGGCTCAGATCAAGTAGCATGGCGTGAAGGTGCACCCGATATTTTTATTGGTAAGCCATTGAGTACTGAAAAAGCCATTAAACAACTACAAGCCAATTCGGATAAAATTGTGTACTTTAGTACCGCACTCAGCGTGCAGCAACACTCAACTGGCTTTGAACGTAGTCTAGTTGAACACTATAAAGTCAAATTCCGTAAACTGGGCCTACATGAAATCCAGCGTTATGTTGAAGTTGAACAGCCACTGATGTGTGCTGGAAGCTTCAAGTGTGAAAGTCTTGGTATCAGCTTATTTGAACAAATGATAGGACAAGATCAAACCACGTTGATGGGTATGCCTATGATTCAGTTGTGTCATATTCTGCGTGAATTAAAAGTGCTTGTGCCATAATTATTAGAAGTATTTTTAGTTGGTTCCTCAATAAATTGAACAGCAGCAGATGTTGCTGTTCAATTTTGAGCATTAAATGTAACAACAGCATTAATATAATATATGACCAATCGCTCAAAGCTTTTTAAACGAATTTGCTGAGAGATAAGCTTGAATGAGTCGTTTAAAGTACATTCGAATTAATAAACTACGGTATAGCGTAATCAGCATAAAAAGAATAAGAAATGAAAATAGACCAATATTATTAGGGTCAAAGCTACTCACACTTTCCCTCTGTCTAAAGAGATATTTGACAAATAACAATGCCAATACCAAATAGCATACCACATTTTATTATATAGCGGATGATCTTCAGCGAGACTTTTGGCTTGTCTAAAAAGTAAGATATGCTGATATTGCGGCACCTTAGCCAAATCTTTTGTTTTGTATATCCTATCGATTGAGGATGATTTTTTCGCTAATTTGGACTGACTTTTCTCTCTTTCTTTTTGCAATATCTCATTCGCCATTTTCTCGGCGTCTTCTTTACTTAACATTATTTTTCTTCACTATATTTTAGACCTATTATGCTGTAAAAATTTTGATGCCTGCAATCATAACGACTCAGACAAACTTAATTTATTTAAATCAACCAAGCGCATTTAAATAAATCTAACGATACTTGCACATAGGCCTTCGATCATAAGACAATAGTCACAATATTGTTTTAAATTTGCTTAGGCTATTTTCATGTCCCAATCTCTTGATGTTCTTGGCGGTATTACAGCTGAACAATTCCTTGCCGAATATTGGCAAAAAAAGCCATTATTGGTCCGCAACGCGCTGCCTGAAATTATCAATATTTTAGAACCTAGCGATATTATGGAACTGGCTTTAGATGAAAATGTCACAGCTCGTCTCATCAAACAAAAAGACCGTGACCCAAATCAGTGGTCGGTCAAATCTTCACCGCTGTTAAAAGCTGATTTCCAAAAGATGCCAAAACTCTGGACTTTATTGGTTCAAGCCGTAGACCACTACTCTTTTGACTTAGCAGCACTGTGGAAAAAATTTCCTTTTATTCCGCAGTGGCGCCGTGATGACATCATGGTGTCTTATGCACCTAAGGGTGGCTCTGTCGGAAAGCATTTTGACTTTTACGATGTCTTTTTAGTTCAAGGTTATGGTCATCGTCGTTGGCAGTTGGGTCAAATGTGCGATGCTGAATCTGAGATTATTGCAGGCCAACCTTTAAAATTACTGCCTGAAATTGACGTACATTTTGACGAAGTATTAGCGCCAGGTGATCTACTTTATGTACCACCGGGTTTATCACATTTTGGTGTAGCTGAAGATGACTGTCTGACCTTCTCTTTTGGCTTCCGTATGCCAAACGTCACCGACATGGTAGACCGTGTAGGCGACAAACTGTCTGATAACGCTCTGCTACGTAATCCTTTACTCGATATTGTCCGTGACCAACAAAGCCCGATCGGCCAATTAACACAAAACGAATTGGATTATTTAAAAGCAGAAATTTTGACTCAGCTACAAAATTCAACTTTGCTTGATGATGCCATTATGACCCTGATGTCAGAGCCAAAGTACCCTGAAAATATTCCTGAAGCTGAAGAAATTGGCACAGGAGATCTAGAAGGTATTTTAGACCAAGGCTATCAGCTGATCTTAGAACCCGCTTCTCGCCTACTTTATACTCACGATGAAGATGAATTCTTATTTTGGGCAAACGGTGAAGGGCTATGCATTTCGGAGCAATTTGCACCATTACTCAAGAATTTAGCAGATGGTGAAGCACTGTTACTTGATGAAAGCTTATATGATGCCGATATTCTAGAAGACATTGCAATGCTGATGAACGAATCCGTCTTAATGCTACTCCCACCTGACGAAGCTTAAGCAAACCAAGTGCTGAGGAATCTAATCTACTCAGCACTTTCTCCCTCACCAAACCTTAAACTGGCAATAATTTTGGTACAGCCTTTTTCAGATTCGATATTGAGCTCAGCACCAATTTTTTCTAAACGCATTTTCATACTGCGCATACCAATGCCCATCCCGTGGTTAAGCACACACTCCACATTAAAACCTACGCCATCATCCTGAATAATCATGACCAAGTGAGTTGTACTTGGATAATACATTTTTACATCAATATGCCGTGCTTGACTGTGCTTCATAATATTAGTCAAACTTTCTTCAAGAACACGAATTAAAGTCAAACATTGTAGTGCTGTCGGTTGTATTTCCCATGCCTCTGGAATGCTCCAAGTCGCCTCAATGTCCAACTCATCCATGATCTGACTAAACCGATGCCGAACAGGAGCAATCCATAACACAGGATTATCTGGCGTTTTGTTATTTGTTAAAGAACCACTATCAATAATTTGTCTTAAGTCATCTCGAAGCAATTTGAGGATGGATAAAAATTGTTGATTCGACATGGTGCTGGAGCTCTGATCCACCAAAATCATGGAACGAACCAAGGATGCACCTAAGCCATCGTGCAAATCGTGTGCTAAATGAATACGCTCTTGTAGACGGACATTTTCAAGCTCTAATTGGTGTCGAGCATATAAACTAGAGGACAGATTACTGGTCACAAAGCTCACTCGTTGCTCAAGCTCACTATTAAATCTTTGTATTTTTTTAATATTTTTATCTAAACGTGTTGCGAGAATAATCACAATAAAAAAAGTGATCACCGGTGAGGTATACGGCGACAAAGGCTGATGGTCATTAATATGCCCATCAAAAAGTAGTGAAATATCGTAAAGCATGACGATAAGAATCACACTTAAACAAACCACCAACAAGATATAATCACGGCGCTTGGTCTTATAAGCACGATAAATCACAAAGCAGAATGATGCGATAAATAATGCAATACATAACAGGAAAATCACAGCAAATACGATATTGACCATCAAGCTCGGGATAAACAAGATGGTGACAATACACACTGCAGCAACTAAAAATAAGGTTTTCTCTAACTCAGCAAACTTTGTCTTCACAAAACGCAGTAAGTAAATGCAAAAGCAAACATTGTATAAAACAAAAAAAGTCAGGTTAGTTTTCATGACCCACAAGGAGTTTGGATATGGAAACACTTCTCGGTTGATGACATTCCAAATAAACAAGACCCAAAACAAACAGCTAACAGAAAACCACAGAAATGTCGTTTCATTGCGTCTAAAAAACCAAATGACAAAGCACACCAAACCTAAGGTGGTGGAAATGACTAAATTGACTTGAAACAGTGCTCTCTTGTTCCAAATTCTTTTTTGTTGTTTATCATATGCTGTTGTGATATCAGAAAATTCTAGTTTGCCTAAACCCGGACTTTCATAACTATTACCAACCACATAGACCCAAATGTCATTGTTTTTTTGTTTTAAGCTTTCGACAGGAAGGATCCAAAAACGCGGAGTATTCCAACTTTTTGATAGGGGTTCAACTAAATGCTTATCTTTCCAAAGCAGGTTTCGATTAAAAAAAACAGCGCCTGCGCTACTCATGCCTTCCACAGAAAATGCTAAAGGCTGCTTCAGTTCATTACTGTCGTTACAACTCCAATGCCAATTAAAATGGTACCAAACGCCGCCATCGTAATGTGGCCAGCGTTCTGTCCACACGTCAGGGTTTTTAACCTCTACCCATCCCGTCTTCGGAACAACATCGATAGAACTTGTTTTCACCGCAGAAATTTTATCGACATTCACTTTACAGGTTGGACTAACAGCAAAGTTCGTTTGTGCGGAACTGGCAAAACTAAGCGCACACAAACACAGTGTGACAAAAATGCTCAGCCAGCCATTTCTCATAAAATACCTAAAGAACGCGCAGTACTGACTGCTTTGGTTCTTTTTGAAACAGAAAGCTTGCGGTAAATATGCTTAATATGGCTTTCAACGGTATAGCGCGAAACAAATAATTGCTCAGCAATTTCGCGGTTACTCAGGCCTTGTGCCACCAAGTTTAGAATTTCAGTTTCTCGATTGGTCAGTTGATCATAGTCCTGACCATCCAACTGCTCTACACGCTCAGTTTGGGGGGTATTTGAGGTTGAGATTTGATTTAAAATTTCGCGAGCAATAAAGGGATCAATCGGCGCTCCGCCGCGCAAAATACTCCGTATCGACATTAGCACTTCAGCATCATCACGTTCTTTCAGTACATAGCCATTCGCTCCTGCCTTAATCGAGGCAAATAAACTTTGCTGTGTACTCCATGCCGAAATCACCAAAATTAAGGCGCTTTCGTCTATCTCTCTAAGTTTTTCAATTAAGGTAATACCATTTCCATCGGGCAACCCTAAATCAACTAAGGCTAAAGAAATCGGCTGTGATGCAATGATTTGCATGGATTCAGCTAAATTTTTAGCAAAAATCAGCATATCTTGACTATAGCCTAGCTCCGACAGGATCAGATCTAGGCGCGAGCGAATCATGGCTTCATCTTCCACGATTAAAACAGGTGCAGGCAAAACAGTTTCCTTATTTTTCACTGAAGCTTCCCCTTTTTCTTATCATTCTTCAACCACACTATACCGATGCAAGCTTGGCCTAACCTATCCCTAGAAGTAAGTAATTTATAATTTTTTCTTTTGAACAATAAGCGCTTGTTCATATTCATTTTATATACTTTAAATTCTGAAAGATATCAATCTGTATAAAATTTATCCGTAATTTTAATATTGAATTCCCCCTACGAATAATAACGGGCTTAACAACAATTTATTACTTGTAGATGAAATAGAGACTTGGCACATTAGGTTTAAACAATCAGGAAGGATACCCAGCCATATGTCTAGCCCTGCTCAATCCATACGTCATAAATTACTCAATACTTTTTTTTCACGGCACTCCATTTGGCTACTGTGTATTTTTATTTTCTTGAGCATTTCTTTTTTTCATTATAGCCACACCCCTATCTATATTAATTATTTTATTTCGGACACTTTACTGAACAGTATTTGGCTGATAACTGGTTTACTGAGTCTTGTTGGCTTGCATGATGTTTTACAAAATAAACATTCGATCTTAAAGAACTACCCGATTATGGGGCACTTTCGTTTTATTTTTGAAGATTTTCGCCCTGAAATTCGCCAGTATTTTATTGAGGCCGATCAAGACGCACTGCCTTTTTCACGGATGCAACGCAGTTTGGTCTATCAACGTGCAAAAAACCAAAATGCAGATAAACCATTCGGTTCCATTATCGATGTCTATGCAGACAACTACCGCTTCATGACTCATTCACTAAGCCCATGCACACCTGCTGACCCTAAAACCTTCCGTATTCTGGTGGGCAATTCGCAATGTTCACAACCTTATAGTGCTTCTATTTTCAATATTTCAGCCATGAGTTTTGGCAGCCTGAGTGCCAATGCCATTCGCGCTTTAAACAAAGGAGCGCAAATGGGCGGTTTTTACCATGATACTGGCGAAGGCAGTTTAAGTCCGTACCACCTTGAATATGGAGGCGATATTGTTTGGGAGTTAGGCAGTGGGTATTTTGGCTGCCGTACTCTAGATGGGCAATTTGACCCTGAAAAATTTGCCGTTCAAGCCAAACGACCTCAAGTCAAAATGATCGAAATCAAGCTCTCTCAGGGAGCAAAACCCGGCCATGGCGGGATTCTACCGAAAGATAAAATTTCTGAAGAGATTGCCGAAATACGGGGCGTCAGTCGTGATCATGACTGTGTTTCTCCTTCAAGTCACTCTGCCTTCAAAACACCTATTCAGATGATGCATTTTATTCAAAAACTGCGTGAGCTATCTGAAGGTAAACCAGTCGGATTTAAGCTGTGTATTGGCCAGCCTTGGCAGTTTATGAGCATTGTCAAAGCCATGCTACATACTCAAATTATTCCCGATTTTATTGTGGTAGATGGTTCCGAGGGCGGGACTGGTGCAGCACCTATCGAACTGATAGACAATATGGGCGTACCACTACGTGAAGGCTTACTTTTTGTACACAACACACTGGTCGGTGCAGGTTTACGTGATCAGATCAAAATTGGTGCCAGTGGCAAATTGGTTAGTGCCTTTGATATTGCCAGTACCATGGCAATTGGTGCAGATTGGGTCAATTCTGCACGAGGGTTTATGTTTGCTGTGGGCTGCATTCAAGCGCAAAGTTGTCATACCAACCAATGCCCTGTCGGTGTTGCGACACAAGACAAAGAGCGTCAAAAAGCAATCCATGTGCCCACCAAAGCCGAACGTGTACTTCATTTTCATGACAACACATTAAAGGCACTTTCAGAAATGATTGCTTCAGCGGGCTTAAAACATCCAGCAGAAATTAAAGCACGCCATTTAGCACAGCGTATTAATGACCGAGAAATTCGAAACTATGCGCAGCTGCATTTTTGGTTAAAAGATGGTGAACTGCTGTCTTGTGAAAATAAAGATGAAGAGAACTTCTATTTCCGTATGTGGAATATGTCCAAATTAGAACATTTCTAAATAAAAAGGAGGCTCTATCAGCCTCCTTTTTATTTTCGATAAGAGAAATCACAGAATGTTAGTAATATCCACTCGATGAACCCTGCGCATGTAAAAAAGCTGGAATTAGACCTGTTAATGCCGCACGAATATCTGAACGTTCATTGATCAATTGATGTGAACCTTCCTCCAACATCAATAAAGTCTGTAAGCGAAACTTTTCACGAATAAACTCAATGTTATAACGCCAGTCTACCGTCTGATCCAGCGCACCTTGGGCTAACCAGACAGGAATGCGACAGGCTGGGCGCTGCTCCATTTCCAACATCCATTTGGACATAGCCAAAATCCAATCCATACCCATCATGCGAGGTTGTAGCGGATCTTTTAAACGAACAAAGCGTAAGAACTCTGGGTTATGGTTATTCCGCCTAAAATGACGCGGTACTTGACGTTTAATCCGTCGAATAATGCCTAGTCCAACCGAGTTATGCCACCAAGCGGATTTTGCAGGTCGAATGAGTGGCGACAACAACAAAACACGTTGCACATAAGGGTTTTCACGGCGTTCGGCAAATTCAAGCAAATGATGCATCAAAATTGCACCACCCGTGCTCTGCCCTATGCCTAGCCACGGTTGCGGTAGCTGTTCTGCATGTTTCACATAGCGCACCACAGCATGTAACACATCTTGATAATGATCAAAATTTTGGATATTCGCGGGTGATCCATCACTGAGTCCATGCCCTGGAAGATCATAGGTCAATACACTAAAGCCTTGCTCAAGTAACTCTTTAATAATGGGTTGATAAATTCCGCTATGCTCTAAATAACCATGCAACAGACAGACTGAACCTTTGATTTTTTCAATTTTTGGTGCAAAAACTTGGACATGCAGCTTAAACAAAGGCATTTGAACATAACCTTGCCAGTGATCACAGTCCAATGCATCTAAACCATATAAACGACGATAAGACACCATCTCCACCGATGCCTCATACGGCTGGTTCAGATTCAAAGGCATTAATAGCTGTGGTGTTGTCTCACGACTCGGCACAGGAAGTTCAAGCTGTTTGAGTACTGAAGGATTTAAAAAAGGAAGTTCAGGCATTATGGAATCTCCCTACAGTCACTCGAACCCAACAGTACATCGCGTATCGTTGCGAGCATTTCATAATTGGCACGGCGACTATGATCATAATTCTGTTCACTTGGACGCCATTGGGTTAATTGGGTCGGCATTGGCGCCTCTATCGGCTGTGTTTCGATACCATTTAAAGCAAATAAACGGCGTGTACGTGGCATATGATATTGATCTGTAATTAAAATCACTCGTGGTGCACCACCTTTTTTCTGCAATAGCAAAGAGCTAAAGCGTGAGTTTTCGCAGGTATTCATACTACGATCTTCCAATAGTTTCGCATCGACTCCACGCGCCTTTAACCATTTTTGCATATACGGAGCTTCGACACCGCTAAGCACAATGGGGAGCTTAAACTGTTGTTCGACTTGTAAAGTGGTTTCAAGACGTAATCGCGTATATTCATTCACCACAATATCTTTACGATTTTTATCTAAAGTTAATCCGCCACCCAAAACAACTATGGCATTCGGCATGTTTAATGCCGCTTTTCTCTCTTCATTTTGTGCATGTATTTGTGCGATGTCCTGATAGATTTGTTCATCTATCGGCTCTTCCTCTACAGTCTCAACTTTATGTGTTTTTAAAAAGTCGAGATAATGTTCCATCAAGGCTTTATTTTCTTTGCTATTCAGCTCTAGCAGTTCTTTGACATTTTCAGTCGGGTCAACCTCAGAACTTGCCGTCTCAACCACCAAAGGAATTTGAGGCTTTTGCTCTTTTTCTTGCTCTTCACGCTGTTCAGAAATAATTAACTGTTGCAGTGCTTTATAACGTGCCTGAATCGTGGTTAGGTTTTGCGAATTATGTTCTTTAATTTGTTCTTCCATCAACTGTAAGTACGCTTGACGGGCAATCCACAAATCAGAACCTGGTTCTAAGCTCTCTTGCTCACTGAGTGCCGCCATTTTTTGACTTTGTGCTGCAACTTCATTGACATCTACAGGGACAAAGGCATTCAATGTCGCCACAATCAGCTTAGAATAAAAAGGTGTATAAATAAAAATCATTAAACAGCCGAAAAATGCAAACAGCACCGAAGTGATTTGCATTAAACGCACCATTTTATGGGTTTTACTCATACTTTTAACGATCCTAATGGGATTGGATGAGACCCGCCGAATTAAATAGCACAGGCTCAGGTTCCAGCAAAACTTTAAATTTATTATACACATCCTGCTGTACTGCACGGTATGTGCTCTGTACATCGTTCAAATCTGCATTGGCATAATTCACTAAAACCAAGGCTTGTTTGGCAAACATCCCGACCACACCAAGCTGCTTACCTTTCCAGCCCGATTGATCAATCAACCAACCTGCTGCAATTTTAACATCACCATTCGGCTGCGGATAATGTGGCAATTTTTCAAATTGTTGGGCTAAAAGGTCATAAGCTTGCTGACTAATAATTGGGTTCTTAAAAAAACTGCCTACGTTAGGAAATTCTTTCGGATCAGGCAATTTACTTTGACGAATCTGAATCACTTGTTGTTGTAAATTAAAAGCTGTTAGCTCATCACCCACGGCTTGTTTTAAGTCACCATAGCTAATTTTCAAATCTTCTTTTTTCAATAACTTGAAAGTCACATGTGTAATCACATAGCGATTTGGATCATCTTTAAAAATACTATGACGATAACTAAATGCACAGTCTTTAGCTTGAATATCGCTAAATGTTTTCAACTGTCGGTCATAGACTTGCACGCTTTCGATGAACTCACCGGCCTCTACACCATAAGCGCCAATATTTTGTACAGGAGATGCACCCACGAGCCCTGGAATCAACGCCAAATTCTGTAAGCCAAATAAATAATGTTCTGTCGTCCAAAGCACAAAGTCATGCCAAACTTGACCCGCACCGACCCGTATAGTTTTGGTCGTTACATCTTCAGACAGGTTTTCTACGCCTAGAATGTTCATATGCACAACCAAAGCATTAATTTGTGCGGGAAGCAGCATATTACTTCCACCAGATAGAATCATGACATTCAAAGCGTGTTGCTGTGCATAATCCAATGCTTCTACAAGCTCATCTGGACTGTGAATTTGAACATAATGAGAGGCTATCGCATTTAAGCTTAACGTATTAAAAGGTTTAAGCTGTTTTTGTGTTTCGATTTGCATGCACGAACCTTAATTACTGTTCAAATTGTTGTTTAAAAATACTGATCCACGCTTGGCTGCTCGACTCACATTGGTCAAGAACACGTTCAAAACCATCAAAGCCACCATAGTAAGGATCAGGTAATGCTTGCTGAGGATACTGCGCGTCATGTTCAGACATCAGTGCAACTTTAGCGCGGAGAGGTTGAGTACCAAATTCAGTTTGCGCTGTTTGATACAACGCTTGAATATCATCAAAATTACGATGATCCATCGCCAAAATTAAATCGAAATGAACAAAATCACGGGTCTGTAACTGTCGTGCGCGTAAGCTGGATAAATCATAGCCCCGTTTTAAAGCATGTTCTTGACTACGTAAGTCAGGTGCTTTGTTGGGATGGTAATTACTGGTTCCCGCCGAATCGATTTCGATGTTGAGCTGATGTGCATCACAAAAATGTCTGAGAACGACTTCTGCCGTGGGAGAACGACAAATATTTCCTAAACAGACACATAACACCTTATAGGGCGCTGTGAATGACATAACCACCTCGAAACAGCTTTATTTTCAAGTGTCTTATGTTAAGTTATTTAGAGGATGAATCCTATAGAAGTACAAAACAATATTGTTGGATAAGATATAAAAAAAGGATGCTGATATGAACCAATTTCAATTTCAAACTGTGCCGAATATTATTTCAGGCTTAGGCAGCATTCAACAGCTCAGAGACATTTTAACAGCACGTCCTTATCAGCATCTGTTATTGGTTACAGATGCTGGCATGTTAAAGCATCAGCTTCACCTTCCCATCTTAGAAATTTTAGAAGATATCTCGCTCACTTACAGTATTTACAGTGAGGTTGAAGCAGATCCAAGTGAGCAAATTGTTTTAAACGCGGCTAATTATGCCAAACAGCAAAAGGTAGATATCGTTTTAGGTTTTGGTGGCGGCAGCTCTATGGATGTTGCAAAAATTATTGCCATCCTCAGCCATCCTGTACAGCAGCAACACTTGTCAGATCTTTATGGGATGAATCATGCCCAAGCACCTCGCCTACCCTTAATTTTGGTCCCAACCACTGCAGGGACAGGCTCTGAGGTCACACCAATTTCGATCGTTACCACAGGTGAAACGACAAAGACTGGCATCGTAGCACCCGTTCTTTTTGCTGATGTGGCGATTTTGGATGCGACTTTTACTGAAAACCTACCGCGTCATATTAGTGCTGCTACAGGCATTGATGCGATGGTACATGCGATTGAAGCTTATACCTCTAAAATCAAGAAAAACCCCTATGCCGACATGTTGGCGAAACAGGCTTTAAAACTACTGAATCAGAACCTCAGCTTGGTGCTAGAAGATGGTCGAAATTTAGAAGCTCGACAAAATATGTTGGTCGGTTCAATGCTGGCAGGACAAGCCTTTGCCAATGCCCCAGTAGGTGCTGTTCATGCGCTTGCTTATCCATTGGGTGGGCATTTTCACATTTCTCATGGACACAGTAATGCCTTAGTGCTGACAGAGGTTTTAAAGTTTAATCTACCTCAAGCTAAGCAACATTATGCGGAACTGATCTGCTGGCTCGACCCAAAAAGTACAGGCTGTACCGATGGTCTTTCTGATCTTTTCGTCGATCATATGCAAAACCATTTGGACCGTAGCGGTTTAACCTTAAAACTCAAAGCATTGAATGTTTCTGAACATAGTCTAGACCAGCTTGCAACCGATGCCATGTTGCAAACACGCCTACTACAAAACAACCCAAGAGAACTAGAGTGGCAACAGGCACGCGAAATTTATCAAGCCATTTACAGCTAAACCATATAATTAACTTAGGCTACTTATAAGATGATTTTTAAGGATGATATCGATGAGACAAGCTGCAAAGACACGTGACCAATTTCATTATTTTCTACCGATTCAAACACGTTGGTCGGACAATGACCTCTATGGCCATGTCAACAATGTCACCTACTATAGTTATTTTGATACTGCCGCAAATGCCTTACTGATTGAAAAAGCAAATTTTGATATTCACCAATCCCCTATTATTGGTTTAGTGGTCGACTCAGCATGCAGTTTCTTACATGAGTTGTCTTATCCTGAGATTATTGATGTTGGTGTGACTATTGCCAAAATAGGGAACTCTTCACTCACTTACGAACTTGCCATTTTCAAATTTGGTCAAGAAACTGCTTCAGCTCAAGGACATTTTGTTCATGTCTTTGTAGACCGTGAAACACGCAAAAGCACCCCGATTCCATCTGAAATGCGGAGTGCTTTGCGCCACTACTTAAGCCATGGCATTACTTAAGTTGGATATTCTGCAATTCACCATCAAAAGTTTGTACAAGGCCTTTGACCGTATCTTCGTTTTGCAGTAATTCATGCGCACGTTGAAATGCTCTTTGCTTGCGCTGCGCCTGCATGGTGTACGGGGTAATTGTTTCAACTTCTGCATATTTCACATCAAAACGCGTCTGAGGCCATTCAGCTTTGAGCGCATCTTCCAAGACATGACGTAACTGGGTGAGGAGTTGCTCATAACGCTGCGGAATCATAAACACAGACTCGGCATTAATTTGCCCAGCCATTAAACCTTGCTGAGCCAACTCTTGTACCGCCGGTGATAAGCCACTGCTTCTGAACCAGTACTCCCACTTCTCCACAGTCCACTCACCGACTAACTGCTGCGGTTGAAGTTGTAAAATATCTTGTGGCATTAAATCGGCTGATGCAGTTGAAACCTGTTCAAGTTGAACGGGCTCTACAATAGCAGCAACAGTTTGCAGGCTTTCATTTTCTACAACTTGGGTGTCCTGTACGCTATCAGCAGACAGCACTTCATTTGCTAAATCAGAAGACTCCGCTTGTACAGCAGGTTCAGCTATTACTGCGGCAGGTTCAACGGATGCGTCATTTTGAGTTTCTAGGTCTAGCGGTACAATTTCATCAAATAAGAAATCATCACTATTTGGCTCATCGTCATTGCTTTGTGCATTAAATTCGTCTGCTTCATCTAAATCGAATAGCACTTCATCGCTTGAAGGATCGAAAACGATTTGATCAGATTGCTGAGATGCATCCACTGATGGTTTATTATCTTCGGCGCTTTCTGAAACATCGACATCATCAAGTTCAGGCTTAAACTCAGGTTCTGCATTCTGAGTTATTTCAGCGTCTTGAAATGCCGCATCAACGTCTGCGTCTTGATGCAAAGTCGTTTCTGGATCAGCACTCGGTATTACCGCTTGATGTACAGATTCAACTACAGCACTATTGGCCTGAGCCACCAGCACTTCATTCGGTTGTAATGGACGGAACGCCAACATACGCAGCACCGACATTTCAAAGCCTTGCTCTTGGGTGACTGCTAGCTGTAATTCAGCACGTCCTTTACATGCAATTTGGTAATAAAGTTGTAAGTCTTGCGCAACAATTTGCTGAGACAATTGCATGATTTTTTTATTAATTTCAGCACTATATTTGAGACTAAGTTCTGGCAAATATTGTAGCAATGCCAATTCATGTAAAGTCGAAATCAGCTGATCCAAAACTAAAGATACATCCAGTGCTTGCTGGCGGAATTGCATCAGCAACTCACTCACCCGTTGTTTTTGGTTTTGATGTATCGCAAGGATCAAATCATAAATAATGGTACGGTCGATTAAACCCAACATTTCTTTGACATCTTGGTGCTGGATAGCGCCCTGACCGTAAGCAATCGCTTGGTCAGTCAAAGAAAGTGCATCACGTAATGAGCCTTGGGCAGACTCTGCAATTTGCCAAATTGCATCTTGTTCGGCTTGGATGCTCTCTTTATTTAAAATATTAGCCAGATGCTCGGTAATTTCATCTACAGCCAAAGGGCGTAATGTAAATTGCAAACAGCGCGAGATCACGGTAATTGGGAGCTTTTGCGGATCTGTCGTTGCAAAAAGGAATTTCACATGTTCAGGCGGTTCTTCCAATGTTTTGAGTAAAGCATTAAAAGAATGCGTAGACAGCATATGCACTTCATCGATCAAATAGACCTTAAAACGACCTTGCGTCGGTGCATAAGGAACATTGTCTAAAAGCTCTCGCGTATCTTCAACTTTAGTCCGTGATGCCGCATCAATCTCAATCAAGTCAATAAAACGGCCTTCATTCACGGCGGTACAGGTTGGGCAAACTTCGCACGGCGTAGAAGTCACACCTGTTTCACAGTTCAAGCACTTCGCCAAAATACGGGCAATGGTGGTTTTTCCGACCCCACGCGTTCCTGTAAATAAATAAGCATGGTGCAAACGTCCGCGCTCCAAAGCACTGGTTAGCGCTCGAGAAACGTGGTTCTGACCCACTAGCTCATTAAAATTGCGAGGACGATATTTCCGTGCAAGTACTTGATACATGTATGCTCCTTTTTATAGGCCTAAGCATACTGTTTTTTTGCCAAAGAGTGAATGAATTACTTCACCCCGTTCTCGCATTTCTAAGCTATAAAGCTGATTTAGATCAATAATTCAAAAACCATTAGCTCCATTTTTATCCCACTCTCTATCTCAAGCTATTTATGCATTTAGATTATGGATTTGAAATAAAGTGAGAGCTTTGGAAAAGCAAAAAGATGTAAATATTAAAATGAATTTCTAAAATACAGATATTTAGAAAATTAAGCTGGTTTCACCAAAACAAAATCACTCTGCATTTGATATTTTTTTCCAGTCACATCTTCACGTATTTCTAAAACACCATCTTCTAAATCGATATAAAGTAAGTTTCGCGTTGTCACGTTCATCAACTCTACCTTGTGCTGATCTTGAGCATTAAAACGAAGTGCTCCAGTCAAAGTTTCGATTTCGTTATGCCCACTCAAACTTTCTCGTTTTAGGGTATAGGTCTTGTTTTCATGCAACTCTAGTGCAACTGCCATACCCGGACAGTCTTCACAACGGGACAAACATCCCATACACGGCGTTGTCCCCTGATAACTCCCAACCCACGCAGGAATAATCTGCTTTTGTTCTGCCACTTGAAGTTTAGACTGATCATGTTGCGTTTGATTTGCCTCGGAACAGCCTAACAATAGTCCTGTAGCAACCAGCGGGATAAGAATGGGAGCCTTCATGTCACAAATATTCAAAACCTAAACCGCGACGAACATAACATATTTTAGACGATGACTAAATCTCAGACTTGTCAAAACCAGCCTTTTTTGCCTGTTAAGACCGCATCTGCGCAGCGTAAACTTTCTTGGCTCAAAGCCCAAAGTCGATAATCCCCAGTTAAAGAACCTGTAGCAAAGTTATGTGTATAAGCAAAACTTAGGCCTCGCTCACTGTCACCCCAAGCCCCTGAACCATTAAAGCCCATATGACCAAAACCTTGCTCGGCAGTTTTTCCTAAGGTTAATATACGGTGATAACCCAAGCGCCAATGCATAGGTATCGGCATCACCCGATCTCGATCGGTATATTGCACTCGACTCAATTCAGAAAACACATCTGGACGAATCAACTGCTGACCTTCCCAAATTCTTTTTTGAGATAGCATCGCATACACTTTGGCTAAACTATTGGCTGTAAATACACCATTTGCTGCGGGAATGATCGCCTGAATCGCATCATCATGGTAAAAGCTGACCTTTTTCATGCCTTTGGGAATCATGCCATCCTGAAAATCTTGTGGATCTTGCCCTGACCACTGCATCGCTTTATCAAGCAATGAAACTTTACGCACTTTCGTTGGACTTTTTTGATTTGGTTGGATAGATACAGGACGAGTAATAGGTCGTGCGATACGTTTTAATTCAGCACTGGGTGCACCAAAGTAAGCCCCATCTAGCTCAAGTGGCTCAACTAAATAGGTTTGGAAGAGTTCCGTTAAACGTTTCCCCGTTGCTTTTTCCAAAGCACCACCGACCAGCCAACCAAATGACAAAGGTTGATAAGCAGCATCTTCACCAATTGCAAAGCGTGGTTGTGCCTTTTCAAATACGTCTAACATATGTGCCCAATCCAACATCTCTGTTGCATCGGCAATGTTATTACGGATATCAAATAATCCACTTTGATGACTTAGCACATGTCTTAGCGTCATCTTTCCTTTGCCATTTTGGGCAAATTCAGGCCAATAATCCGCAATCGGTTGATCGTAACTCAGCACACCTTGACTGACTAAAATATGCGCCAAGGTTGCGAGCACGCCTTTGCCTGTCGAATAACACACCGACATGGTATTGGCCTGCCAAAGAGAATCTACCGCTGCCAAACCCGTATAGATATCAACAACTTTTTCACCTTGAAAATATAAAACACAAGCTGCACCACCATATGCTGAACGAGCATCCTGTAAGCGGCTAAACAGATGGGCAACACTTTGAAAACGTGGGTCAACATAGCCTTGGTAATGGTTCGGATTCGCTTGTAAATATTGTTTTAAAATTTTCATTTACACATCCTTGTATTTTTAAGCTGGCATAAAAAAGCCCAGTGTAATCTAAACTGGGCTTTTTAAAATTATAGTGCTTTGACCTGTCCCGTCACATGCGGTTTTTGGTTCTTACTATTTCGAATTAAGAAAGCGGTATTTGCACCTTCTGTCGCGGTCATAAAATCAACAGTTGACGGTAAATACATCGGCAGTTTAAACCAAACATCCGCCTCATAAGCATCAGGCAATGTGATCGAAGCCAACGCTCGGGCCTTACTCCACATGCCGTGCGCAATGGCCTGTTTGAAACCAAAAGCTTTTGCTGTCACTGCATGAATGTGGATGAGGTTGAAGTCGCCCGAGGTCATTGCATAACGACGACCTGTGTTTTCAGAGACTTCCCAGACTGCATTCGGCTGATAATCTGGAGTCGTTGCTTCAACTAATTTTGGTGCTGTTTTACCATCGGTTTTTTGACGTGCTAAATACGTGGTCAATGCTTCAACCACCACTTCATTACCAACTTTCACCGTGGTAATAAAATCGAACTGAACACCTTTATCATGTGGCTCAAGCGCGCCATATTTACATGATAAAGTGAGGGTTTCATTAACGTCAACTTTACGCATTTGTTTGATTTGATTGCGAATATGCACCAAACCTAGCACAGGAAATGGAAACGGCTCTTGCCCCATCATGTGCATTTGTAGGCTTTGCGATAATACGGCCAAATAAATCGCAGGAATATAACCATTATTTTTAAAGCCACACACTTGGTTATAAGCTTTCAAATGTTTTTGATCGACGTTAAAAGAATCCACCACATACTCAACCTGCGGTAAGACTTTTTCACCTTTTGGTTTTTTAAAGATCAAACCTTGAATGACTTTCGGATAAGCCATATATGGTTTTGGAAGTTGACTAAAATGGCGAGTCTTCATACTGAACCTTTGAGAAGTTTTTATTTCAATATTTTTGAAAGCACCATCTCCCTCAGGGAGAAGGTTGGGATGAGGGAAAAATACCATCCCATTTATAATATAAAGAATTTATCTCCCCCCTCTATAAGGAGAGATAAATTCAAGCTTTTAAATTAAGCACCCAACAAGCTTTGACCACAAACGCGTACCACGTTGCCGTTTAAACCAGTCGATGCTGTCGCTGCAAATAAAGCAATGGTTTCAGCAACATCTACAGGTAAACCACCTTGGCTCATCGAGTTCATACGACGCCCTGCTTCGCGGATTGCAAATGGAATCGCAGCAGTCATTTGCGTTTCAATGAAACCTGGTGCAACCGCATTGATGGTAATGCCATTCGTCAACGTTGGAGCAGTAAATTTAACTACACCAATGACACCTGCTTTCGACACAGCATAGTTAGTTTGACCTAGGTTACCTGCAATACCTGAAATAGATGATACACAAACAATACGACCATTGGCATTTAAACCCTCGTTCGCAAGTAAATAATCATTTACACGTTCAATTGCAGACAGGTTAATGTTAATCACCAAGTCCCAAAGCTCAGGCTTCATATTTGCCAACGTTTTGTCGCGGGTAATACCTGCGTTATGCACGATGATGTCTAAACCACCTTGAGCAGCTGCCGCAGCTTTAATTTTTTCACCTGCATCGTTTGCTGTGATATCAATTGCCAGTGTTGAACCACCGATCTCACCTGCAACACGGTCAAGATCTGCTTGTTGCTGTGGTACGTCTAAACAAATCACATGCGCGCCATCACGTGCCAAGACATGTGCAATCGCTTCACCAATACCGCGGCTTGCACCTGTTACTACAGCAGTTTTACCTGCCAGTGGTTTTGCCCAGTCTACATCTACAACAGCAGCTTTAGATACGCGAATCATTTGACCAGAAACATAAGCAGAACGTGGCGATGCTGCAAAACGTATAGTTGACTCAAGATTTGCTTCTGCACCTGCATCCACATAAATCAAATGTGCTGCAATCCCCTTTTTAAATTCTTTACCGACAGACTTCACGAAGCCTTCAAGCGCGCGTTGTGCAATCGCTTTTTTCACGCTACCCGCAGTTTCAGGTGTCGTACCTATCACAATCACACGACCAGAAGCAGCCACTTGACGTGCGATAGGGTTAAAGAAGTTATATAACTCATTGAGTTGCTCTGATGACTCAATGCCAGATGCATCAAAAATAACAACTTTGAATTTAGACTCTTTGTCGCCTGCATTAAATGCACTTAAATTTAAGCCCACTTGAGCCGCAGCTTGCTGTAACTGTGCATTGTTACCTGCATAGCTATTGGCGTGAACATTTGCCAACACTTGCGCAACTGCACCAGATAATGAACTATTTGCTGCTGCACCCAGTAAAACAGCACCTTTAATCACAGGCGTTGCTGACTCAAAACGGTCTAAAAAAGTTGGTGCAGGTAAACCCAAATTTTTAATGACAAATTTACCAATCGGAGATTTTGCGAATGTTTGGTATTGATCAGTCATGTTTTTTATCTCTCATACAAATTAATTGTTGATGGATTCAAAGATATCCTTTTAACTTCAAAGTGATGTCTAGAGTCTTATATTTCAATAGTTCCATCGGTTTCTATAGAATCATACTTGAGTTATAGATGATATGTCTTGACCTGAAAGCATGTTGCAATGTCATTCTAGTCAATTCAGCCCTTTTTATAATATGCTAATGTACACCCTAAGAATAGATTAACATGCTTGGAAAAGCCTTATGAGCAAAACAACTCAAGAAAATCCAGCAGTGGAAAATTCTGCTACGGAAACTGTGTCAAATACATCAAAAAGTACACCGCGTAGAACTAAAAGTACTGGCACAACAACCCAATCAGTAAATAACACGACTAAGCCGACTCGCACTCGTGCTGCGTCAACTCGTAGTAAAAGCCCCGCTTCTTCTACAAATGCTTCAAAACCAAAAACTCAAACTGCTGTTCAACAGGATCAAACCATGAGTCAAAACACTGTTCGCCGCGTGGCTATTATCGGTGGTAACCGTATTCCTTTCGCTCGCTCAAATGGCGCATATTTCACCGCTTCAAATACAGATATGTTCACAGCAGCGCTAAACGGTCTTGTTGAACGTTTTAACCTTCAAGGTCAACGCCTTGGTGAAGTGGTTGCTGGTGCGGTACTTAAACACAGCCGTGACTTTAACATGACCCGTGAATGTGTACTAAACACGGCACTTGCACCAGAAACACCTGCTTACGATATTCAGCAAGCATGTGGTACGGGCTTACAAGCAGCATTCTTAGTTGCGAACAAAATCGCACTGGGCCAAATTGAAGTGGGTGTGGCTGGTGGTGTAGATACGACTTCTGATGCACCAATTGCGTTTGGTGATGGTTTACGTAAAGCATTGCTTGAACTCAACATTGCAAAAACGGGTAAAGACCGTTTAAAAGCTTTAACTAAAATCAACCTAAAAGACTTGATGGATGCGCCGAAAAATGGTGAGCCACGTACAGGTCTTTCTATGGGTGATCACCAAGCGATTACTGCGCTTGAATGGGGTATTGCACGTGAAGCACAAGACGAACTTGCTGCATCTTCACACCAAAAAATGGCTGCGGCTTACGAAGAAGGCTTCTTCGATGACCTGATCACACCATTTTTAGGTTTAGAGCGTGACAACAACTTACGTGCTGACTCTACTGTTGAAAAACTTGCTAAGCTCAAACCAGCTTTTGGTAAAGGCGATGCACGTACCATGACTGCGGGCAACTCAACACCACTTACGGATGGTGCATCTTGTGTGCTTTTAGCGTCTGAAGAATGGGCGAAAGCAAACGGTCACGAAGTGCTTGCTTACTTAACCTTCCAAGAAACAGCTGCTGTTGATTTCGTTGAGAAAAAAGAAGGCTTATTGATGGCACCTGCTTATGCAGTTCCACGTATGCTTGAGCGTGCTGGCATTAAACTTCAAGACTTCGACTACTATGAAATTCATGAAGCATTTGCATCGCAAGTTCTTTCAACATTGAAAGCTTGGGAAGATCCAAAATTCTGTAAAGACCGTTTAGGTTTAGATGCTCCACTCGGTTCAATTGACCGCACTAAACTCAACGTAAAAGGTTCTTCACTCGCAGCAGGTCACCCATTTGCTGCAACGGGTGGCCGTATCATTGCTACTGCTGCGAAGCTGATTAACCAAAAAGGTTCAGGTCGCGTACTTGTTTCAATTTGTGCTGCAGGTGGTCAAGGTGTAACAGCGATTATTGAAAAATAATCTCGCCTTCGCCGTTAAAAAGCACCTCTTTTGAGGTGCTTTTTAACTGGTCAAAACCATCAATTTGCTCTATAGATAAAAAATAAAATAACCAAATACAAAAATATGCGAAATTCATTCCCATTATTGGCTTACCTCAATACACCCATTCGCTATTATTATTTTTACCTCATTCCCTTAGGACTAGCACTCCTTATGGTCAGTTTTGATGTTCACTTTCAAGGCGTGTTTCCAAGTACCATCGCATCCAACTTATCCAGTCCACATAAATATCTCAATGACTTTTTTGGTATATGTACTTTCATATGCATTGCCCTTATTTTTATCAATTATTTTCGAGTACAGCTCAACAGACAACAAATCCAGCACATTAAACTACACTACGCAAAACTGAATACACAGCAACGTTCAATGTTTAGCCCGTTAGGCTTATTGTTTTTTATTTTTATGTTGCTCTTTTTCTGCTTAAGCTGGTTTTTGATCAGTGATGAAATCCCATACACAGATTCCAGTACAAAGAAAGGCGCAACCATGGTCTATCTAAAAGGCTTTGCTCATCCGTATATTATCGCTGTAGTGAATAGCTTACACTATGCCCTCACGGTTCTTTTTGCCTTGATGACCCCTTATA
This sequence comes from Acinetobacter sp. MF4640, assembly GCF_002018895.1. Taxonomy (NCBI): domain Bacteria; kingdom Pseudomonadati; phylum Pseudomonadota; class Gammaproteobacteria; order Moraxellales; family Moraxellaceae; genus Acinetobacter; species Acinetobacter sp. MF4640. Next base: position 84,941 of record NZ_MVOM01000009.1, read on the forward strand.
TTTTCAATGTTAGAAAATTCACATAAGAATCACTGCACATTAAAAAATAAGCCACGACATTGCGTGGCTTATTTTTTAATTTGAATATTGTGCTTCAGGTTGAATACCCAATTTCGCTTCCAGCATGTCATAACACCACTGGAAGATAAAGGTATAAACCAAAATACACATGGTTAAACTGAAGTCGAGCACGATGGCTTGCCAAATACTCATTTGCATTGCATATGCGACCATTGGGATAGTTGCAAGCATCAAACCACCTTCAAAACCAATCGCGTGAAGAACACGCACGCCGATGGTTCTTTTTAGCTTTCTTTTCGCTTCAAACTTTTCAAAAAAATGGTTAAACACCATATTCCATATGACCGAAGTGACAGCCATGGCAATACCGAGTACACCTGTGACTTCTAAAGGCATATGGAATATGAAACTTAAGGCAACAGCAATGATCACCAATAGGATGATTTCATAGCTGAGCGCATGAATAATCCTTCTTTTGGAAATCAACATTTTTAATTACTCTTTCATGATTGGATGTTGGCTATTTTATTTTTATAATATTGATTAATCGAGTTAGGTTCTTTCAATAAAATTGAAAAATAGAGAATTATGAATATCAATCAAGAGCAACTGATTATTTTTAAAACCGTGATTGAGTCAGGCTCATTTTCAGCTGCTGCACGCAAGTTGGGTAAAGTACCATCGGCCGTGAGTATGTCAATTGCTAACTTGGAAATAGACTTAAACTTACAACTCTTTTTACGTGAAGGACGTGAGCCCACAGCAACAGCACAAGCAATCACTTTGTACGAAAAGACCGAGCAACTGCTGACCGAAATGAATCAATGGAAACAGCATGCCTATGCCCTAAGCCATGGTTTGGAGTCCTCGCTCAACATTGTAGTGGTATCTGAGCTTCTACATATGCAATGGATCGACTACATCGCGATATTAGAGGCCGAATTTCCCAGTCTACAAATCAATATTTTTTCTGCACCTCAAGAAGATGCGCAGAAAATGTTACTCAACGGCACAGCACAACTGGCGCTAATGTTTGAACGTGAGCAACTGGAAAGCAGCGAACAGTTTGTAGAATTAAAACTCGAAACTTTAGTTCCCGTCGCCAATAAGGACTTTATTCTGGCTCAATTTCCACAAGTCAGCTTTGAACAAATTCAACATAGCCGTCAAATCGTGGTTGCCAGTCGCGATAAAAGCATTAAGCCAGAATTGCTGTATTCCAAACAGTATTGGCGGACAGACAACCATCACTCAGCTTGCGCTTTAATCATGCAAAACTTTGGTTGGGGTGTTTTACCCTTAGAAATGTTGAATGAAAACCCTCAGCTCAAAAAACAGCTCAAAATATTAGATCTGCTAGATTTCACCCCGAAGTTTGAATATTTTGTGGACTTGGTCTGGAGTCGCGAAAGTGAATTGGGCGCGGCTGCGCGTTTTTTAATCCAATACATCCGAAATCAGCGTAAAAAAGTATAATAACTGCTGTTAAAACGTCCGAATCTACTTGGGTTAAAAGCAGTTTGTGCTATAAATAATTTACGGGTAATAACTTTAAGAACTAACGATCAATGACACAAACAGCATTAAACCAATTAAAAAACTTAACCACAATTGTTGCCGACAGTAGCGATTTAGCGGCGATTAACCAATTTCGTCCGCTCGATGCAACCACCAATCCATCTCTAATTACAGCCGCTGCAAGTCAACCTGAAAATAAAGAGTTGATTGAAGATGCTTTCGCCCAAGCCAAAGCGGAAGGCTTCGAAGATGACTTACTTATTGAACGCACAATCGACATTCTTACCGTCAAATTTGGTGTTGAAATTCTCAAGTTGATCGAAGGTCGTGTTTCCACAGAAGTAGATGCAGCGCTGTCTTATGATACCAATGCCACCATTGAAAAAGCCAAAGAGCTGCTGACGTTATATAAAAACTATGGCGTAGATCAAGATCGTATTTTAATTAAAATTGCTTCGACATGGGCAGGCATTCAAGCAGCGAAAGTGCTAGAAGCTGAAGGTATCCATACCAACTTAACGCTTTTGTTTGGTGTGCATCAAGCACATGCTTGTGCGGAGGCGAATGTCACTTTAATTTCACCTTTTGTTGGGCGTATTTTAGATTGGTACAAAAAGGCCGAAGGCGTGGACAGCTATCCCGTTGAAAAAGACCCTGGCGTACTCTCTGTGAAGCAAATTTACCAGTTCTATAAAGCACATGGGGTCAAAACAGAAATTATGGGCGCAAGCTTCCGTAGTATTGACCAAGTGTTGGGACTAGCTGGCTGTGACCTGCTGACTGTTGCACCTAATTTATTGGCTGCACTTGAACAAGACACGCGTGAAGTCAAAGCACAACTGTCAGCATGTGATATTGCACCAGCGACAACTGCACTTAACGCACTCGGTGAAACTGAGTTTAGAGATCAAATTGAACATGACCTCATGGCAACGCAACTGCTCCAAGGGGGGATTGATGGATTTATTAAAGCTCGTCAACAGCTGAACACACTGTTACGTCAGTCTTTTGGTTTAGATGAAGAAATTTCAGCTTAACTTGATTTTTCTTCTTTTAAAAGCCGATTTTGTTATCATGCAACATCGGCTTTTTTATTGAGAATACGTTGTGTTTGGTATTATCGACATCGGTACTTATATCATCGGTACAATTCTAATTGTGATTTTGCCAGGCCCAAATTCTCTTTATGTGATGTCTATTGCCTCACGATTTGGTATTAAAACGGGATACTGGGGTGCGTTGGGTGTTTTCACAGGTGATTTGATCCTCATTCTATGTACCGTGCTGGGTGCAGCATCTCTTTTACATGCTTTTCCTTGGCTGTTTATTTTATTAAAAATTGTAGGTGCACTGTACCTGTCATACTTGGGTATAAAGCTCTTGATTGCAGGAGTCAAAACCTGGAGCTCTAGCCCACAACAGCTTGCAGCAAGTACAGATCAGAGTACTTTACAAACCTTGCATCCTTTTCGCTCAGCGTTGACCATTAGCCTTTTAAACCCAAAAGCTATTTTGTTTTATCTGTCTTTTTTTGTGCAGTTTGTCGACCCCAATTATGCCTACCCAGCACTGAGCTTTGCCTTACTTTCTATTATTCTGCAAATCATCAGTATGGCCTATCTTAGTATCCTGATTTTTTCAGGTATTAAGCTGGCGAGCTATTTCAACCGACAGTTCAAAGTTGCCGCCGTTGCGGTGGCGACCGTCGGTCTGCTGTTTTGTGGCTTCGGCTTAAAACTGGCACTTTCCACACTGTAATTTTCGTGAATAATCTCATTATTTTCGATAAAAAATCCATCATGTGCTGTTTTCTTTTTCAAGAACCAGCATATGATCCTTGAACAATAGTAATTTTCACTCATTCAAATTATGTTTTGATCTTCATGCAAAAATTATTTCAAGATTTCTCAGTTCCAGCAGTATTCGCAGGTTTTATTACCTTCCTCATTGGCATTAGTGTGTCTTCAGTCTTGGTCATTCAATCCGCCCAAGTCTTAGGTGCAAATACCGCGCAAATCAACTCATGGTTCTGGGCTTTAGGTCTAGGTATTGGTTTGAGTGGCCTGCTTTTATCTTGGAAACTGAAATATCCTGTATCGACCTCATGGTCTACGGCAGCACTGGCCTTAATTATTGCGACAGGCAGTGGTTATAGTTTACATGAAGCAATTGGCGCATTTTTGGTCTGTGGTTTAGTTACTGCCATTTTGGGCTTTTTCGGTATCTTTGAAAAAGTACTGACGTATATCCCGCAAAGCCTAACCAGTGCCATGCTGGCAGGTGTGTTATTGAAGTTTGGTATTTCATTGTTCGCCAGTATGCAAGACCATTGGGGTTTTATTTTATCCATGCTGGCGGCTTATATTGTTTCTAAGCGACTTACCCCACGTTATTGCATTGTCATTACAGTGATTGCAGGCTTGTTACTCTGCCCGTTATTCTTAGACTTCCATACTCCTCAAATCACATGGAGCCTAGCGCAACCTGTTTGGATGGCACCGGAGTTCAGCATGTCTGCTATTTTAGGTTTAGCACTACCTTTGTTTGTGATCAATATGGCATCGCAGTACTTACCGGGTATTGCTATGATTAAAAGCTATGGCTATAGCCCCCACGTCAATCAACTGATTGGTTGGACGGGTACCGCCCAAGCTTTACTCGCACCCTTTGGCTGTTATAGTGTCAATACCGCAGCAATTAGTGCAGCCGTCAGTTTAGATGAACAAGTTCACCCTGATCCATCGAAACGTTATATTGCGGGCATGAGCTGCGGTTTCTTCTACATCTTAATGGGACTATTCGCAGCCACCCTGACCAGTCTTTTGCTGTCTTTCCCTGCGATTTTTATTACAGCATTGGCTGGTATTGCTTTGTTTGGCACGATTAGTCATAACATCGCGATTGCATTTGAAGCGGTATCAGACTGTGAAGCTGCCCTCATGACGTTCTTATTCAGCGCATCTGGGGTACAGTTCTTTGGCATTGGTTCTGCCTTTTGGGGGCTACTCTTTGGTTTTGCAGTTATGCTTATATTTAAGTTAAGGGCCAAAAAAGTTTAAGCCCTCATATAAAAAAGCACCCTCGATGAGTGCTTTTTTTATTTTCAAATATTGCTAACTTGAAAAATTAATGCTGATAACTTCGTTGAATCAATTCTTGCTTAAGTTGCATGGTCTCAGACAGATTTTCCACCTCGGTAAATGCTGTGAGCCAAATGCCATCTGCAGCATAGCGTAGAATTTTAAGCTCCAAATCATTGTCTGTATCCTGATGTCGCGCTAAACGTTTTTCTAGCCACTCAATCCAATACTCATTAAAGGTACGATCCGTCAGCATAATCATCGAAATAGCTGACCAAGAATGCTCTAAGCCTAGCACCTGCTTTTCTAGAGTAATTTCAATATAGGCTCGGGTAAAGCAACCATAACGATCACGGTCTTGGCTAATCAACTCATCAACAACACGATCTAATTGTTCAAGCTGTACCACAACCATCGCTTCAAGTAGCTTTTGTTTGTTTGGAAAATGATGAAAAACACCACCCTTACTCACGCCAACCAAATCAGCAACTGCTTGTATGGAAACCCCAGTCACGCCTTTTTCAGCAGCCAAACAGATCGCATGTTGTAGAATACTTTGGCGAACCTGTTCCGGTGCCTTTTTACGTGGACTTGCTTGTTGCATCGAACTTAATGCCCTGTTGAGTTTGAAAATAAGTTAATTACGACCACACCAGAAACAATCAGTGCAATACCGATCATTGCTGCGAAATCTAGACTTTGTCGGAAAACAAAGTAACCAATCAGAGCGGTTAAAACAATACCAACACCCGCCCAAATCGCATAAGCAATACCCAATGGAATCACTTTAATCACTTGAGACAATAAATAAAATGCCAACGAAAATAAAACTACTACCGCCAGTGAAGGCAATAGCTTGGTAAAACCTTCCGACTTTACCAAAAAAGTCGAACCAATCACTTCAGAAATAATTGCCATCGCCAGCAAAGCATAAGCCATTAATATAGGATTCATCAGAAACTCAACAATAAACATACCGATCGGTCGGTATGTTATTAAAATAGCAAAAACTAAACAAGGCTTTCTGCATACTTTTTTATTTTGTTTCAGTCGGCCTTGAGGCTTGCTTTATAAAATCAATAGTTCGATCAAAGGTGATCTGACTCGCTTGTTTGCTCATCATGAACTGATATTCATGCACCAAAAACTCCTTAGAGTCTGGATAAAAAGCCTCCGTGACTGCAACCTGATGCTGTTTCAACACCTCGACGAAAGGTAAAGACTGGCTCTTGGTTAAAAAGTCTTTATTTCCCCCACTGATAAAGACAGGTGGATACTGTGGCGTAATATGCTCACTGGTTGAAATTGACTTTAAAAAAGCTGCATCCTCTTTACGCTCTCCTGTATACGCTTGAACCAAGTTATAAACGCCCCATTCAATGAACCTGAGTTCCTCAGGAGCGGTGTTCACAAAGCGATATAAGTCATAAATACCACAATGCAAAATTAGCCCTTTAAGCTGTTTCGGCTGAATGCTCGGCTTAAAATTGGATGCTTGAGCAAATGCGGGATTCGTCAAAAGTGCAGCATAATGACTGGCAATATTGGCTCCAGCAGAGTCTCCTGCTAGATACAGCTGGTTCGGGTTAATATGATACTGAGCAGCATTCAATTGTAAGAAATTCAGTGCATGATCGACTTGCTGTAACTGAGTGGGATAAATAGCCTCAGGTGCAAACTGATACTCTACCGAGACCACGTTAAAGCCTTGATTGGCCAAAAGTTTGAAATAACCTCGCGCATGCTCTTTTGACCCCGAAACCCACCCGCCGCCATGAATCCAAACCACCGTGGGCACTGTGTTTAATTGCTCAATATTTTGGGGTTGATAGATGTCAACATTCAGCTCAGGACTAGCTTGATATGGAATATTATTATGTACGATGACATCGGGAGGAGCAAAACGATCCAGCATTTTCATTTGAATACTGGTTGCTGTGTTAAATGTACCCGCAATCAGTTTGGTGTTCTTTTCTACACTTTGACACGCGCTCAAAAGCACAATCATGAAAATAGCACTAAGTACTTTTATTATCGATTGAAAAATCATACTGTTCGGCCCCACCCTTTTTTCAAATGATTCTAATACAATCTCTATCGCATCGCATGATTAAACAGATCTCATTGCAGCCTCATTTAAACACTAGAAACATCTTTTAAAGAATATTGCTTTAAATCTGAAACTTGAGTTTTTCACTCAAGATTTTGGACACGTAAATCGGCTTTTTTTTGAATTATTTTCTTTAAATTTCATGAATTTTCAATTTTTAGCCCGATCAAAATTGAACATTTAATGGCAGTGTGTTATCAATAAATTAAGAACTAAATCTTATACAAAAAGGAGTCCCTCTGATGGCTTACCAACATATTTTAGTCCCTGTTGACGGTTCACAAATTTCTTTTTCTGCGGTTAAACAAGCGGCTGAAATTGCCAAAGTTTTTGGCAGTCAACTCACATTGATTAGCTTAGTCGCTGAAGACCCACTCAAAGATGCTGATTTTTACTATACTTCTCCAATCATGAAAGACTATTTCATACAAGCCTACAACAATGCTGAGAAAGCCCTTCAGGATGCAGTTCAAATTGCACAAGAACAAGGTGTGACAGCTCAGTCTAAAATCATCAAAGGTGAAGTCTCTGAAGATGCTGTGGTCGAAGCGGCTGCTTCACTAAAAAATGACTTGATTGTGATGGGTTCACATGGCCGTAAAGGCTTTCAAAAATTCCTATTAGGCAGCTTTGCTCAAGATGTTCTCAAGTCTACTGAGCTCCCAGTTCTCATTGTTAAAGCTTAATCAACTATAACGCGTCTTTATATGAATTGATTTCGCATATACTGCAAAATGATCCGTATAAAGATGCACCCTTAAGGAGAAGATAATGAGCTACAAACACATTTTGGTTGCCGTCGATGAATCCCCGATGTCTTATGCTGCTGTTGAACAAGCACTTGAGTTAGCCAAAGATTTAAACAGTCGTGTGACGCTCATGAGTGTGATTGCGGTCGATCCATTTGTCGGTGTCGACTTCTATAAAGTTGCACCAGCCATCACCGACTATTTCCTACATGCTGAAAAAGTTGCTCAAGACCGTTTAGCCGAAGTAAAGCTCTCATTTGACCGTGATGAAATTGAGGTGGATACCAAAGTAATTCGCGGCATCTCTCCTTCTGAAGGTATTATTCATGTGGCCGATGAAGTCGGTGCAGACCTAATTTTGATGGGCTCACATGGCCGTACAGGTTTTAAAAAGATGATGTTAGGCAGTGTGGCGCAAAATGTTCTCACGCAGTCTCCGATACCTGTGCTAATCGTAAAAGTTTAAGTATTGTTTTAAATAAAAAAGACTGCCGAAGCAGTCTTTTTTATTTGGCAGAACTCGTTCACGTCATTAGTTTTTGCTAATCTGCTGATGCAAATTTTGCAAATAATGCTCTGCTGCCGACTGTTGCATAAAAGTTTTTTGAAATAAGCCCGAAGCCTGATGGTTATGCGGGCTATACTCAACATTGACTTGAAATGTTCCCAGTTCAGCACTTTTCGCAATACGAATAGCAATAATATGAACGGTATTTAAATAAAACCCATCTTCAATTTTAACTAACATATCTGTTTACACTCTACATGTTTATCTGCCCAATAGCCTGTATACATAAGCCGAAAAAAATACAGAATATTGAGCTAATCATCTGTTATACCATAACATTATACCCATAAAATGCGATTCATTTCACACTATTCACATGAATGTTCATTATTTATAAAAATACCAATGTGCACTCTTCATGCTGTCATTCTTCAGTTTGCATAAAAAAAGCCAGTCATTAGACTTAATGCTGATCAGTTAAGACAAAATAGCTGAAATGCGGTAAAAATGAGCGTATCCAGATACGCTCATTTTTTTATGACTTTTTCTCAGAATTTAAGTTCAGCATTTCAGCAGACAGCTCCTTCACTT
>NZ_MVOM01000010.1:0-85405 GCF_002018895.1 Acinetobacter sp. MF4640
CTGATTTCTTTTTGAGTGATTCTGCTTTTTCTAAAACCTCTACCATTTCAGTAAAAACATGTCGAGGTACGCCAACCAAGCGTTTGAATTCAGAATCTGAAAAACGATTTAATTTCTGATATCTCATGAAATTTATATTGAGGTGGTTTTTACTTTCGCAAGAGGTCTATTATATCTGTGGCATTTTTTTATTCATGGCTACTGTCTAGAAAAATCTTAATGAGGAGCTACTCTGAGTGGTGCTGAAAATTTGACATTGGTTTAAAATTTGTTCGATGATGTTTATCTCCCCAAAACCAATAATGATTATAAAAGAGAACGAGCATGAGCGAAAAAAATCAAAGTCATGAATGTTTAGTCTGTGGGCAGAAATTCCTCATTAAAAATCTCATTCCTATGGGGGCAATACGAAAATCTATTACCGAAGAAATTTCACATGATTTTCCAGAATGGTCGCCTCAAAGTTATATATGCCAAGCAGACTTAACCAAATATCGAATTCAGTATGTTCATTCACTGTTAAAGTCTGAAAAGGGGGAAGTGACTGATCTTGAATATGAGGTGATTAAAAGTTTGCAACAACATGAAGTGATCACCAAAAATGTTGAAAATCAGTTGGATCAAAATTGGACTTTAGGGGAAAGGCTGGCAGATAAAATTGCGACCTTTGGCGGTAGTTGGGCTTTTCTCATGTGCTTTGCGACTTTCCTAGCCATTTGGATTATTGTCAATACAGTGGTTATGGTCACGCATCCTGCCGATCCGTATCCCTTTATTTTATTAAATTTAATTTTATCCTGTATTGCAGCGATTCAAGCTCCTGTGATTATGATGAGCCAAAATAGACAGGAAGCTAAAGACAGATTGCGTTCGCAAAACGATTATAAAATTAATTTAAAGGCAGAGTTAGAAATTCAACATTTAAATGAAAAACTAGATCATTTGTTGATGCATCAGTGGAATAGGTTAGCCCAAATACAAGAAATACAACTGGATTTGTTATCCGAAATGAGTAAAAAACGCGAATAACTTGTCTCAATATCCAAACACTTAAAAGTATGTTTTGTAATAGTGAGTCATAGCTGGAATTGCTCTCTTAAATATTTTTAACTCATTGCTTTATATTTATTTGTTTATGTAAGAGAAGAGTAGTTTTATAGAATCAAGAGATCTATATGTTATCTTTTTGAAGGCGTACTCTCCAGTAAACACTTTAAACCTATGCTTAGCTTCTTCTATTTTTAAGCTCTCTCTTTTGTACTCTGTTCATGCAAGAGTAAAGTACTCACCCAGATCAATGATTTCATCTTTTCAGATTGCCTGATCTCAATGTATAGTCGTTCTGCATCGAGGACTCTATAGCTTTTCTTTTCGCTTTAAAGATTTAGTTTTTTTTAAAGCTACCCCCAAATCTACCTGTATGAATTGCAGATTAAAAAGACGAAGACGAGTGCAAAATAGATGTATAAGGCTTTTACCGACTCATATAGATTTAAGAAGATCCATCAGTGAATATTTTAATAGCTAATGACGATGGTGTTTTTGCACCAGGTATTCAAGCGCTCGCACATGCTTTACGTCCATTAGGTCGCGTGGTGATTGTAGCACCCGAAAGTGAACGCAGTGGTTTTTCCAGTGCTTTGACTTTAGATCGACCCTTACGCCCAATCGAAATTGCACCCGACATGTGGGCAGTCAATGGAACACCCGCCGACTGTGTCTATTTGTCCATGAATGGCTTATTTGACTTTGAGTTTGATCTGGTTGTTAGTGGCATCAATAGCGGGGCAAACTTGGGTGATGATGTACTCTACTCAGGTACAGTTGGAGCAGCATTTGAAGGGCGTCTAATGAAACAGCCAGCCATTGCGGTATCACTTGCGGGCCCTGAAGTGCGTTCGTACAACAGCCCAGAAGATTATCATCATGCCGCACAGTGGGTGCATGATTTTGTGAAGCAAGGTTTGCCTGCATTGCCACCACGCCATATTTTAAATATTAATATTCCAGATGTTGCTGAGTTACAGGGCGCTAAAATTACTTATCAAGGACGTCGTCGTCAGTCTAAGCCGATTACCAGTCATGTTGACCCACGTGGTCGTCAAGTGTACTGGATTGGGCTTGCAGGTGAAGCTGTGGCAGAACCGAAAAGAGGCTATGATGAGGTAGAGTCAGACTTTTTCGCTGTGGCAAATGGTTTTGTCAGTATTACGCCTATTCAGATGGATGCAACCAACTATGAAGTTTTGCATGCATTACAAGGGCAAATAAGTGCGTAAAAGTCGCTACAGCTGAGCAATACAAGGAATGTATTCAGCTGTTTGTTATAACTTTGTGAAAATACGCGCAGAGATACTATTTTCACATACTTTTTTGCTAATCTTAGCGCAAATTAAACTGATTATTTTTTGTATTTTTAGAGAGTAAGATAAATGTCTGTGTTGTCTCAAATTCGTTTCATTGCAATTCCTACAGCACTACTGAAAACTGTCGTGTTATCCACAGCTGTAGTTTCAACTGTTATTTTGAGTGGTTGTGCTTCTAAACCACAGGTTAACAATGCAACACGTTTTGCGAAAGCACCAGACTATTATACAGTTCGTTCAGGCGACACGCTGAGCGGTATTGCAACTCGTTATGGGCTGAGTTATACCTCTGTTGCAGACATGAATGATATTGCTGCGCCGTATCGTATTTATGTGGGGCAGTCATTACGTTTAAAAGGCTCGGGTAGCCCACGTACAACTACGACGCAACCTATTACACAAACCGCTCCAATTCAACGTCAAAATATTGGTCTCCCGAGTCAAAATACGACCACCACAACCACAACAACTCCTGCTAAAGTACCGACCGCACCTGTTGTGAGCTCGAAAAGTTCAACTTTACGCTGGGTAAAACCAAGTAATGGCGCTGTTTTGCAAGGTTATAATTTAGCAAATAATGTGAAAGGTATTCGCTATGCTGGTAACCAAGGTGATCCAATTTATGCAGCAGCAGATGGCCAAGTGGTGTATGCAGCAGACGGATTGAAAGAATATGGGAACTTAATTTTGGTTAAGCATATTGATGGTTATATCACAGCATATGCACACAACAGTGCGATGAATGTGAAGAGCGGTCAAAATGTGACGGCAGGACAGAAAATTGCTGAAATGGGATCCACAGGTGCAACGCGCACCATGTTAGAGTTCCAAGTACGCTTAGATGGCAAGCCAATCAATCCGACTATAGTTTTACCATTAAATTAAAAAATCTGGATGCAACGCAAAAAATTCACCGTATAATACAATGAGTTGTTTTTATCAAATAGATGAAAACTTCTCATGAATCCAGAGAGAATTTTATGTTAGATCAACTACGGGCAATGGGTGTTTTTGCTTGTGTTGTCGAAAAGAGTTCATTTAGTGGTGCTGCGCGTGAGTTAGGCATCACTACAAGTGCTGTGAGTCAGCAAATTCGTTCTTTAGAGCAAGAGATGGAAGTTGTTCTTTTACATCGCTCAACAAGAAAGTTGAATTTAACTGAAGCAGGCCAGGCTTTTTTCCACAGCTGTCAAGAAATGCTCGCCGCTGCTGAACGTGGCAAAATACGTATTAATGAATTGCGCGATGATCTCGTGGGTGAGCTGCGAATAGCCACTACGCCAGAGTTAGGTGCCAATCATGTGATTCCTGCTTTGTCGCATTGGATGTCTGCACATCGTGGATTATCTATTCATATTGAAGCAGATAATCATTATGTGGATTTGATGAATGGGCGAATTGATATTGCCCTAAGAATGAGCCCAACGGTTGACGATCAAAGCGTACATGTCGTGCCATTGGCGCGCGTGGAACAGATTTTGGTTGCTTCACCGAGCTATTTGAATCAGTCTGCACCAATTTCACGACCTGAAGATTTGAAAAATCATGATCTTATTCCGATCACGATTATGAAGAACAATCATGATTTTGATTTTAAAAATGTGGTGACAGGTGATGCGGTTAAACTTGAGATGAAATCAAGAGTAGCCAGTAATAATATTTTAGTGACAAAGACTTTATGCCAACATGGGCATGGAGTTGCACGTATTTTATATTTGGATGTGCAAAAAGAATTGGTTAACGGTTCTTTAGTGGAAGTTCTTCCAGAGTGGAAGCTCCCTAACTTTACGCTATATGCCATCATTTCAAAGCATGAACAACAGCCGATGAAGATCCATCGTTGTCTGGATGCATTGAAACAATACTTTTGCCAACTACCCGGCGGTCGTATTTACCAAGAAGCAAGCTAATTCGATAGAGATTGTAACTGACGATCAGTCAACCCATACACATGCTTATAAATTTTAAATGACATAACTACATAATTTGAGTTAAGCGGTTCACATGGAACTGCTTAACATGGAGAGCAGCAGAGAAAGGCCAAAGCACTTACATCTGTTGCTCTTTATTTTTTTCATTCAAAAAGAATAGCAATACTTTTATTTCAAGCTATCTAAGCTTATTCAGCCTGATCTTGTGTTAATTCTAAAGCACGTTGGTAAGCAATTTTCTTTTTAATGCCGGTCAAATCAGCCGCTAACTGTGATGCAGCTTTCACTGACAAATCTTGTAAGAGACGCGTTAAAAGCTGGTCGAGTTTTTCTTGTGCCATATCTTTTTCAGTGGTCGCGCCACCAACAACCAATACAATCTCACCTTTTTGTTGATGATGATCGTTTGCAATAAATTCAACCAACTCACCTAAAGTCATCTTCTTGATGGTTTCAAAGGTTTTGGTAATTTCACGGGCAAAACCAACAGGGCGGTCAGCACCAAAGACTTTAGCCATGTCACTGACACTGTCTAAAATACGATGTGGTGCTTCATAAAAAATCAGGGTTTGTGTTTCGTCTTTGAGTTTTTCCAAACTCGCCAGTCGTTGGGTTTGTTTAGAAGACAAAAAACCTTCAAAGCTGAAACGATCACTTGGTAAGCCCACTGAGCTTAAAGCGGCAATGGCAGCACAAGCGCCAGGAACAGGGATTACGCGGATATTATGCTCTTGCGCTGCACGAACCAATTTAAAACCTGGATCACTGATAAGAGGCGTTCCTGCATCACTGATAAGCGCCATATCTTCACCTTTCAACAAACGCTGAATAAGGATGTCAATTTTGTTGCTTTCATTATGATCATGGCATGCAGTAAGTGGAGTTTGAATATTAAAGTGTTTCAGTAATTGTGCTGAAGTTCGTGTATCCTCAGCAGCAATGATTTTGACTGATTTTAGTACATCAATTGCGCGGTAAGTCATGTCATCTAAGTGCCCAATAGGGGTTGCGACTACAAATAACTGGGCACTCATGGGTTTTCTCCGCGCTGCAAAATAATAAAAGGATGGGGGGTGAGTCGTGTGCTTTGGTACATTCAACCGATACCGCGATAAGCATTCTACCTGAATTGTCCGTCGTGGCGTGAGCTAGAATGTTGTCGGCGATGGATTTGCAGGAGTCGGTAAGACATTCGATTGAAATTTAAACGTCAGGAGGGCTTTAAAAGTAGAATGAAATGAATTGATTGGTTCGAGAGACTCACAGCAGTGGTTTTAAACATCAAGACGTGAGATTTTTGATCGAAATTGAGTTTTTCGAAATGTGATGATTAAAAAATAAAAATGAAGTAGGGAAGATAAAGAGATGAAACTGGGACAATGGGCAGAGCAACAAGCTTTGACTGTGCTAGAAGAACAGGGGTATGTTCATGTACGGTCCAATTATCACTCGCGCTTTGGCGAAATTGATCTGATTGTACAAAAAGGGCAGGAATTGGTTTTTGTTGAGGTCAAAGCACGCTCAAAAACGCGTTTTGCGCAGGCTATTGAAACAATTTCCTATTCAAAACAACGCAAAATAGCAAAAACGGCCATGTTATTTTTACAAGATCATCCACATTTCCAGCAATATTATTGCCGCTTTGATGTGATTTGTTTTGATTTTTTTAAAGAAATTGCAAAAACCATACAGCAAGATTTTTCAAAATTCACTTATGATCAGCAATGGATAGAAAATGCTTTTACTTTTGATCAAGACTTTATTAATCTTTGAACAAAATCAAAGCTGAAATGCTGAATTAAAATAGTTTGAAAAGTTGAGGAGTCTTGCTGAGTGTTCAATCGTATTGCAATGACCGTATTATGCGTCGCAAGTTTATCTGGATGTGCAAGTTTCATTTCGGGTGGGACAGGAACAGCCGCTGTAGGAACAGAAAGCGGTGCACGTTCATTAGGGCAGGTCTTTATTGACTCTTCAATTGAGCGTACTGCAAAAATTAACTTATATAAATTGGACAGTCGTTTTAAACAGTCACGTGTCAATATCGAAAGTTTTCATGGGAATGTCTTATTAACAGGACAAGTACCTGATCAACACTTACGTCAGTTAGCTGAAGACAATGTACGTGCGATGTCGGATGTCAAAACCGTGCATAACTACATTACAGTTGGAAATCAAATTAGTTATAGCACCATCATGCAAGACACCTCAGTTACGGCAAATACACGTGGCTTGATCATGAAAGCTGCTGTTGTTTCAGATGCGAAAGTGCGTATTCACACCGAAGATGGCGTGTTATATGTGATGGGACGTTTAAATGGTGCTGAAATTACCGATTTAAACCAAGTTTTACAGCAAGTGGGGAATGTGACTAAAATTATCACATTGGTGGATAATATAGAGCAACAGACGCAAATGACCAGTGCGTTTGCATCACCAATGATTAATTCAACACCGACAGAGCAAACGCCTGTTGCGATAGACCCAGACCAAGTTGAACCAAATAATGTTCAATAAGCTTCAGCCTTTTGTTCAAAGACTGAATCGTTCGGTAGAGTATGCAAGATTACTCTATCGTGACTTTCGTATTTATGATGTAGGTAGTTATGCCCTAAACCGTTTAACACCACGTAAGGGTTATTCGGTCCAAGAAAATGTGGCCTATGGCTTACGCGCGCGACACCGTCTAGATCTGTTTCGCACGCAAAAACCGCGTGAACACCGTCCTCTGATTGTATTTGTGCATGGCGGCGCGTGGATGCATGGCGATAAAAAAGATTATCGTTTTATTGGTGAAGCCTTTGCCAAAGAAGGCTTTGATGTGGCGGTGATTAACTATCACTTGGCGCCTGAGCATATTTTTCCTGCCTCTATTGATGATCTCAGCTTGGCTTTAAATTATCTCAATGTGCATCAGCTTAAATATCAAATTTCAACGGAAAAAGTGGTGTTGATGGGGCATTCTGCGGGCGCGTTTAATGTGATGTCTGCGCTCTATCATCCGAAGCCATATGAAATACAATGCCGCAATCAAATTACCGCCATTATTGGTTTGGCAGGCCCTTATCATTTCGACTATAAAGGCGATCCAATTTGTGCAGATGCTTTTGATCAGAACAGGCCTTATCAGGAAGTGATGCCATATTATTTCGTCGAGTCGAATACGGTTAAACATTATCTGTTGGTTGCAGAAAATGATGATGTCGTCGGGTTGAGTAATGCCGTTGATTTGGATCGTAGGTTGAAAGAAAAAGGCAACTACAGTCAACTTTGGACGGTGCCGCGTATCGGTCATATTTCAATGATTGGTTCGGTATCGAGTTTGTTTAGTCGTTACTTCACGACCAAGCAAAAAATTATGCAGGCGCTAGAGGATGCGCTTAAGCACTAATTGGGTTTTAAAGTATATTTGTTGTAGAGATGGTGAGTGAGCTTAGAGCCACTCACGTGTATCATCTGCGACTGTTGTGCCTTCTGTCGCATGCATGATCATGGCATGTGCAATACTGCCTTTGAACGGAATTTCAGGCAATTGATCAAACTTGAAGAATTGGGCATCGCTGATTTCTTCTTCTTGTAAGCAAAGCTCACCCGACGCGTATTCTGCTTTAAACGCAATCATTAAGTTACTTGGGAAAGGCCAAGGCTGACTCGCTAAGTATTGAACATTTTTAACTTGAATGCCGACTTCTTCCAAGGTTTCGCGGCGTACAGCTTCTTCTAATGTTTCACCGACTTCAACAAAACCTGCAATCAACCCATACATATTGCTACGGGTATTCCGTGCATTTTTTGCCAACAGAATTTCATCTTCACCTCGTGTAATGACGGTGATGACACAGGGTTGTACCCGTGGATACTGATGATAACCGCAGGCAGGGCAGATCATGGCATATTCGCTGGCATGTGCTTCTGTGGCGTGGCCGCAATGACTACAAAATTTATGATTGCGACGCCATTCTAGCAGTTGAATAGCTCGGCTGGCTTGCTCGAATTGTTGGGTGCTCCAGAGCGGAAGCAACTGGCGAATTGGGATGAGTTCTAAGCCTTCAGGAATCGGCTCATTGTCTAGCAGGTCTCGGGCAATCACTTGATCACCCGAGTGAAAACTTAAATCACTTGCTAGCTTTTCTACACGAGGCAATTGAAAATTATGGTCCACCAACAATTGTTGTTGGTGGAAAATATAAGCAAGTGAAAGTTCTGACATTAGGCAACAGTCTTTAGTTTTTGGCTACTGTCCAATGCTACATCAAACATACTGTGTAATACAGGCTGTTTGTTTTTTAAGTTATCAATCAGCATATCTGCACTTGCAAGAGTGTCAAGCACATGATTCACCTGAGCAGCAGTGAACGCAGTTTCAGCCGTGATTTGTTGTTGCACAAAATCTGCTGAAATATTCAGGGCGGTTTGACCATTTTCTGCACCTAAGAACAACATTGCGCCCGCAACTTCACGTAGTTGCGCAGGAGTATTCTCAAGAGCAGTTAAATCTTGTTCTTGCTGATATTGCGCCAAAGCTTGACTACTTAAGTCGATAGAGGTTTTAGCCTCAGTCAATAAAGCAGCATGGGCTTCATCTAAACGGTCTAGTGAAATATTCATGTTGTTCACACGAAGCTGTAGGCGGCTTGAAGTATGGTGACGTTCTAGCACGCCAATCGAGTTCATTGCCGACAAGATCACGTTCATCAACTGCTGCGCAAAACCTTCATCTTTCAGCATATCTGCTTGACTAAGTGATGCTGCTTGACGGTTTAAGTCATTATGCGCCTCATTTAAGTTCAATACTTTGAAGATGTTCGCCAAATCGACCAGTTTTGCTTGGAGCTCTTGGGTTTTCTCAGGCGTCATGTTTTGATAGTTGTACTCAATGTCATTGCGGATTTGCGACATTTCGGTGGTCACCAAATCACTAATGGTATGCATCGTGTCGAAATCTGGGCCATACAGATGACGACTGAAAACTTGCAGCTGCGTATCTGTGAGTAAGTCATCGCCAATATTGAGTTTGCCACGGATGTGTTGAGAAACTTCGTCTTCTTGGCTGATACATAGGCTGAGAATGTTGGCAAGATCGGTGAGGCTGGCTTTGAAACGTTCAGGCGCAGTAAAGAACTGTGCAATGTTACGTTCGATGCTAATCAAAGTGCGTAAACGTGGTTCATTAATGAGCAATTGTTCAATTTGATTGAGTGCAACATAGACCAAGTTCCAATATTGTTTACTCGGCGTTTGTTCTGCTAGACCCGCTAAATAAGTGCCCACCAATTTCATTGCTTGTAAATCAAGTTCGCTTTCTTCTTGTTTCAGCATTTGGCTTAAAGACAGCTTGTACAAGCGGTGAACATATTGAGATTTTTCAAGACTTGGTGCTTGAGGGAGGCTGAAATCTGGGGTAATACAGTCCAGTAAGGACTCGATGTGTTGACCTTCTTGCGTTAGAGGCTTTGCTAATGCAATTTCAAGACGGTTTAAGGTATCGAGTAAAAACTGTGGAATTTTCACTTCTCTTAAGCAAATGAACTCAATATAGCGCTTCAGCATGGTCGTGCCTTCGCTGAGTGCAATCACATCTTGCGTATTAATCTGTGCAGGATTCCCCATGATCTTGCGCATAAGCTCTGCGGAATATTCAGCAATTTTGGCCAAGCTCGACATATCAATCAATGCAAGCACTTGAGCACATTGCTCAAATTGGTTTAATGCATCGTCAATTCCAAATGGTAAAGTCTGATCTTCTGCTAAGGTGCTCACAGCTGATTCAACCAGTTTAATGGAATTATCCACTTCATTTTTTATTATCAGCAGCGCTGTTGGATCAAAATGAATAGAGGTTTGGTAAGACATTGATCTGCACCTATCCTAGTGTTTTATCGTGTTTATATGCGGCCCAAAGAAGGCATAGCAACTTGTTCATCACTATAGCCTAACTGAAAAATCTTGTAATACAAAAGTTAACAAAAACTTTAGAATTTATTTGGCAAAAAGGCAGGGTGTGCCATGTTTTTCTTGGTATTGTTTGACCCAAGTCTCATGTGCTTCAAGTTCTTCGGCTGAAGGGTGAATTACCGCCAGTTCAATATCCAGTGCTTGACGCTGACTTTGCCCATTTTGTTGTTCACTATGCGACAGGGCATCCATATCAAAGGAAACCTGACCACCTGTCATAGCCAAGTAAACGTCGGCTAGAATTTCAGCATCCAGCAAGGCCCCGTGGAAGGTACGGTCACGCTGTGGAATTTCGTAACGGCGAACTAAGGCATCGAGTGAGTTTTTTTGCCCCGGATGCTTAGATTTTGCCATCGCGAGGGTATCTGTCACCGCACAAACTTCAGAAAGCGCAACAAATCCTGCACGCTTGAACTCCATGTCTAAGAAGTTCATATCGAAGCTTGCATTATGCGCAATGATTTCCGCACCTTTTAGATAGGCAAATAAAGTGTCAGCAATCTCTTGATACAGCGGTTTATCTTTTAAAAAGTCATCAGAGATCCCGTGGACATTTTCAGAATCGCCCACAGGTTTTTTTGGGTTGATGTAGATATGAATCGAGCTGCCTGTGAGCTTTCGATTGACCATTTCAATCGCGCCAACTTCAATAATGCGATCACCATCTTGATAATAAAAACCCGTGGTCTCTGTATCGAGGATGAGCTGTCGAGGTCCAAAGACCTCAACCTTACGTGGAGTAATCACAATTTGCGGATGTTGTTTGAGTTGTGTTAAATCGACACTTGCCGCAACTTCAGGCGTTTGTTCAGTAGAAGCAACCGTTGTGCCAAGTTCTGGTTCAGCCATTAAACTTGGCTCTTGTTCTGCAACGTGTATTTCACTTTCGGCTAAATCTTCGCTGTTATCAACTTCTTCGTCATCGAAACCCAAACCAAAAGGGTCGTTTAACAACCAGTCTGGTTCAACTTTTTTTTTATCTATGGATGGTTCTGTTGTCGTTGTTTTAGACTGACGAAGTTGAGCCTGTGTTTGATCGGCACCGAGGTTTGCCAATTGATCTGCCATTTCATTACCTTCGTGACCTGCATGGCCTTTGACCCAGTGCCAGTCGATATCACGGCCTTGGCAGGCTGCATCGAGTTTTTTCCATAAATCTGGGTTTTTAACGTCTTTCCAGTTTTTCTTTTTCCAACCCGTAATCCACTCGGTAATGCCACGTTTGACATAGGTTGAATCTGTCCAGACTACCAACTTCGCATCGGTTGGGCAAAAAAGAATGCCTTCAATGGCCGCGGTGAGTTCCATACGGTTATTGGTGGTGTTGTCTTCACCGCCACACAGTTTATGTTCTTCAGTTTCTGTAATAATGTACGCGCCCCATCCCCCAAGACCAGGGTTTCCACGACAAGCACCATCGACATACAGGGTAATTGTTTGTGACATACACAACTTCCGTAAACTGAAAATTAAAACTAAGCGGGCACCATTGTATAACGCAAATGCACTAGAGAAGTGTATAAGATGCAGCTTTTTTAATTTCTTGTAACATTTATACTGATTTCAAGTTAAATTAACGCCTTGTGTCTGCGGCGTGCTTTACTACAATGGCAGATCTAAAAAATAAATTTTATACGAGTTGTTTGGATTTTCTTATGTATAAGTCAGCTGCCATTTTTGGCCAACCGATGTTACCGACATTATTTAAAATTACAGTACTCGGTTCAGCACTTGCGACACTTGGACTGGCTGGTTGTTCCTCGACGCAAAGTGCAACGCAAACATCTAAATCCAAACAAGTCGGATCGAACTACCTAGATGCAAACAGCCTAGATTCTTTAGAAGATTTACTTTCTGCAACCGACATGCGTGCGGTGGAAGGAGACCGACTGTTGGTGTTAAAGCACGGTGACGTTTGGAAGCGTATGACCGTTGGCTTTAAAATGAACACCGATCATTGGAATCCGCGTATTGATGCTCAGCGTGGGTGGTTTATTTCACGCCAACCGTATTTGGATCGTTTAAGTGCACGAGCTTCACGTTATTTGTATCACACCGTTAAAGAAGCCGAACGTCGCGGTTTACCAACAGAGCTGGCTCTACTACCTGTGATTGAAAGTTCGTATGACCCTGCTGCAACCAGTAGTGCTGCGGCTGCGGGCTTATGGCAGTTTATTCCAAGTACGGGACGTATTTATGGCTTAAAACAAAGTAGCCAATACGACGGTCGCCGTGATGTGGTCGAGTCAACGCGTGCTGCGTATGAGTTCTTGGGCAGTTTATATAACCAGTTTGGTTCGTGGGAACTTGCACTAGCGGCTTATAACGCAGGTCCGGGCCGTATTCAACAAGCGATTAACCGTAATAAAGCCGCAGGTTTGCCAACAGATTATTGGTCATTAAAACTGCCTGAAGAAACCATGAACTATGTGCCGCGTTTCTTGGCGGTTGCGCAGATCATTAAAAATCCAAATGCCTATAACATCAATTTACCGCCGATTGCGAACCGTCCGCACTTTAGAGAGGTTACTGTGGGCGCGGTGAGTCTAAATGAAGTTGCGTCGATTACAGGTTTAAGTCGTGCCGAGCTGTATCAGTTAAATCCGGGACACCGTGGTGAATGGATTGATGGTGCAAGTCCAATGCGGATTTTAATTCCTGCGGATTTGAGTCCTTCAGTGGATGTACGTTTGAAAAAATTACAGGGTGGTTCAGGCGGCTTGTGGGCATCTGCAAATACCAAACTGCCTGAAAATAACCAAACGATTCAACCAAGCAAAATTGAACCACCGACGTTGAACACCAAAGCGATCACACCGTCGAAAACTACACCACCTGTTTTAGCGACGACAACAACAAAAACCACAACAGGAAAGCCTGCCACTTCGTCTACAGTAACGTCGTCGAGCAGTACTGCTATTGCGACGCCGTCTCGTGGTTCAACGCCTAAGGGTTCTAATGCCCTGGCTGCTTTTGCTGCTAATAGCGATATTCCAAGTGCGCCGCGTATTCCAGTTGCGGTTACGCCTGTCACGTCAGTGAAACCCGTTTCCGTTGAACCACCAATTTCAGCAGCAGAGCGTGAACAGTTAACCGCAGCAATTCATGCTGAAGGTCAAAGTAAAACTGTCGATGAAGTTCTGAAGCCGATTGCAACGCAGGCTGAACAAGCTGAAGTGGTTGCTGAAATTCAAGCTTTGGCCCCTCAGGGGACAGAAATTGTAGATCCTTTGGATGGTAAAATTAAGCTCACCGCAATTCAAACCAGTCAGTCTGTGGCTGAGCTGCAAGGCAAAGAGTTAACCAAAGGTTTTGCTTATCCAAAATCTGTGGCTGACAATACCAGTCTTGACTCGGATGAAGTGAAACGTAATCAAGGCAAAAACTTTGTTAAGACTGACTCTGAAATTGTGATTGTGCCGCCAAAAGGTAAACGTTCAACTTATACAGTACAACCGGGTGATACTTTGGCGCTGATTGCTGCCAAAAATGGGGTGAACTGGCGTGATGTGGCGAAGTGGAACCAAATGGATGCCAATGCCACACTTTATGTCGGTACATCGATTTATTTATATGATGCAAAACCACAAACTGAAAAAGTTGAAGTACGTTCTACAGTGAAAGCTGAGACTAAACCCGAGAGTTATACCGTTCGTGCCAATGATACCTTAACTGGTATCGCGGATGAATTTGGTTTAAGCTTAAAACAGTTGGCTGACTATAACGGTTTAAGCGTGACCAGTGGTGTACGTGTGGGACAAAAGCTTTCTTTAAAAGAAACAGCTCAATCCCGTACTAAATCCAACGATGAAAAAACTAGCAGCCCAACCAAAGTGGCAACCCAGTCGTATACAGTGAAACGTGGTGAATATCTGAAACTGATTGCAGACCGCTATGCGCTGTCAAATCAAGAATTGGCAGATTTAACACCGGGTTTAAATGCGGGCAGCAACCTGTTGGTGGGACAAAAAATTAATGTGCCACTCAATGATGTCAAAAGCTTAACGACAAGTAGTGCCAAAGCATCTCCAGTCAAAGCTGAGCCACAGTTCAAAGTTGAAAGTTATAAAGTACAACGTGGTGATACTTTGTATAGCATTGCATCACAGTCGAAGATGAGCCTGTCGGAGCTAGCTGATCTCAATAATCTTTCAACCAATAGCGGCTTGCAAGTGGGTCAAAGTATTAAGATCCCTGCGGGCTCAAGCGTGCCAGATACTTATACCGTTCAGTCTGGAGACTCATTAACTGCGATTGCTTCGCAATATAATTTGGGTATGGATTATATTGCTGACCTCAATAATATGAGTCGTACAGCGGGCTTACGTGTGGGTCAAAAACTCAAATTAACGGGTGAAGTGCCTGCTGTTGAAACGCCGAAAACAGTCGAAAAACAAACGACTGCAAGTAATAACTCAACCGATATTCACGTGGTGAAATCGGGTGAAACCCTAAATAGCATTGCGCGTAAATATCACTTGCAATTGAACTATTTGGCTGAATTAAACAACCTAAGCCGTACAGCCAATGTTCGTGTCGGTCAGCGTTTGAAAATTGAAGGCGATGTTGATTCAGCTCCAATCAAAACAGAAACAGTGGCAGCAAAACCACAAGCAACTTCTAGCCGTGCAACTGAAGCCTATAAAGTGAAGTCAGGCGAGTCGTTAAATTCAATTGCAAGCCGTGCGGGGATGTCAGTGTCAGAGCTTGCTAGTTTAAATAATTTGAGTCCGCGTGCGGGCTTACAAGTTGGGCAGACCATTCAAATCCCAAAACTGATTTCGCAGTACACGGTGAAACGTGGTGATACCTTAATTGGACTGGCAAGTCGTTATGGTATGGACACTTCGCAATTGGCTGAGCTCAATGACATTAAACCGAATACACAGTTGCGCATTGGGGATGTAATTAAGGTGCCGAACTAATATTGAGTTGAAATGCAATTTCAGAGAAATCCCCGATGAAGGTTAGAACAACACTCTTGCTGTTCAGCCTTGTAACGATTCCTTTAAAGGCATGGTCTGCACTGCAGACCATGCCTTTTATTGCACCTTATGGTATGCCGAAATACAGCCAATTAGATCATCTGCCTTATGCCAATGTGCAGGCACCGAAGGGTGGCGAATTAACACGTGCAGTCATTGGGAGTTTTGATAACTTAAACAGCATGAATGGTCGTGGTACTGCGGTTGAGGGAACCAATTATTTATTTGACTCACTCATGAGTAGCTCTTTGGACGAGCCTGCGGTGATGTATCCATTGCTGGCAGAAAAGGTCAGCTATGACCCGAAAAACTTTAACGCGATCATTTTTCATTTAAACCCAAAAGCACGGTTTAGTGATGGTAGTCCTGTTACCGCAGCCGATGTAAAGTTCAGTTTTGATATCTTTCAAAGCAAATCCAATTTTGGCTTACAGATGTATTTGTCGGATTTAGCCAAGACAGAAGTGTTGTCCAAATACAGCGTCAAAATGCATTTTAAAACCCGAAATAATGTGGAAATGCCTTTGATTGTGGCCAGAATGCCAATTTATTCCAAAAAAGACTGGCAAGGCAAAGATTTCAGTCAAACTTCGGTCAAACCGATTTTAGGTTCAGGCCCTTACCTCTTAGAGAAAATCAATGCAGGGCAGCGGGTTGTTTATAAGCGTAATCCAAAGTATTGGGCCAGAGATTTAAAGGTCAACCAAGGACGCTATAATTTTAACCGCGTGGGTTATGTGTATTACCGCAGCAAAGATATTGCTTTTACTGCGTTTAAGGCGGGTTTATATACCTTGCATGAGGAAGAGTCTGCACGACAATGGGTGACAGCCTATAACTTTCCCGCAGCGAAACAAGGTCTCGTTAAAAAATATCGCTTTAAGCATTTCAATCCAATTCCAACGCAAAGTTTTGTATTTAATACCCGTCGTCAGCCTTTTCAAGATATTTATTTTCGCCAAGCTTTAACCTATGCCTACGACTTCGAGTGGCAAAACAAGGCGATGTTCTATGGGCAATATCAACGCTTGCAAAGTTATTTTTCTAACAGCGAACTAGAGGCGAAGGGTCTACCTTCGGCTGCTGAAATCAAAATCTTAAAGCCTTATTTGGCAAAATTGCATCCCGTGCAGCGAGATGGTGTTTTAAAAAATTGGCGTTATTCAGCTTCAGATGGATCGGGCTATAATCGAAATAATTTACTCATCGCACGACAGATTTTATTAAAAAATGGCTATACATATAATGCAAAAGGTCAACTGTTAGATCGGAAAAATAAGCCGATTCAGTTTGAGTTTCTGATTCAGCCGAGTGATGCTGTACGTGAAATTACGCCTTTTGTTCGCCATCTAAAGCGCCTAGGAATACAGCTGAACATTCGACAGGTTGATACACCGCAGTACTATGAGCGTATGCGGACTCAAGATTTTGATATGACCCTACAAACGATGCCACAGTCTTTGACACCGGGCAAAGAACAGGTGCAACTGTGGGGCAGTGCTTCAGCCCATCAGGTGGGAAATTATAATTATTCGGGTATTCAAAATCCGGTGATCGATCAGATGATCCAACAGTTGATTCAAGCGCCTGATCGTAAGCAAGTGGTGGTGCAAACGCGTATTTTAGATCGCTTGTTGCGTGCAGGTTATTATCAAATACCGACCTATGGTAAAGCGGATCAATGGTATGCCTATTGGAATATGTATCAAAAACCAGCACGGAGTCCACAGTTGCATGTCGGTTTGGATTATTGGTGGAGTGATGTCAAACAGGCAAAAAAGGTGAGTCAGTATTTAGGTCAGGCAGCCAAGCCATAAGCTGGCATAGGGGTGGGTGAGATGCGTATGTATATATTCAAAAGGCTGTTGCTGATCGTTCCGACCTTATTTCTGATTTTGCTGATCAATTTTGCTGTGATTCAAATTGCGCCCGGTGGTCCTGTTGAGCAAGCCATTCAACAAGCGGAAGCTATGCAAACTTTGGGTAATCTGGGCGGTGCGGGTGTAGGCTCAAATGTCTATCAAGGCGCGCAAGGACTCAGTGATGAAATGCTCGCAAAGATCAAAGCACACTATGGTTTTGATCAGCCCATGCATATACGCTTTTTTGAAATGGTGAAAAATTACGCGCAACTGGACTTCGGCACGAGCTTTTTTAAAGACCAGCCCGTTACAGCACTGATTAAGGATAAATTACCTGTATCCGTGTCCTTGGGGCTGTGGAGTGCTTTGCTAATTTATCTGATTTCGATTCCTTTGGGCATCAAAAAAGCCCGATTGCACGGCACGGTGTTTGATCAGTCTACATCGCTACTGTTGGCAGTGGCCTATGCAGTTCCTGCGTTTATTTTTGCAATTCTCTTGATTGTCTTTTTTGCAGGCGGTTCTTATTTCCAATGGTTCCCCTTACAAGGTTTGGTTTCGGAAAATTTTGCGGATTTGTCGTTATGGGGCAAAATTAAAGATTATTTCTGGCACATGGCTTTACCGCTTTTGGCGATGGTGATTGGTGGCTTTGCCACAGTGACTTATCTCACCAAGTATTCGTTTATGGAAGAGCTAGGCAAGCCTTATGTGCTGACGGCACGTTCCAAAGGCCTGACTGAGTCTCAAGTGTTGTATGGTCATGTGTTTCGCAATGCGATATTGATTGTGGTAGCAGGCTTACCTGAAGCTTTAATCGCTTACTTCTTTGTGGGCAATTTATTTATTGAGATCATATTTAATCTGGATGGTTTAGGCCTATTGGGCTTTGAGGCGATTGTGCAGCGTGACTATCCTGTGATTTTTGGCACCTTATTCATTTTTACTTTGTTGGGCTTGCTGCTGCGTCTGATTGGCGATGTGTTATATCAGTGGATTGATCCGCGAATACATTTTGATTCGCAAGGGAGAGGCTGATGTCACCTATTTTACAGGCAGGTTTCAAGCGGTTTAAGCAAAATAAGTTTGGTCTCAGTTGTTGTATTTTATTTCTTTGTGTTTTTGTACTGTCTTTAGCTGCAGAACTGATTGCGAATGATAAACCGCTGTTGCTTAAGTATGATCAGACCTTATATTTCCCAGTATTGAAACACTATCCTGAAACGACTTTTGGCGGTGTGTTCGAAACTGAAACTGAATATAAAGATCCGGTGGTACAGCAGCTGATTCAAGCAAAAGGTTGGGCTGTTTGGCCGTTGATTCAATATTCATATCAAACCCCCAATGTAGATTTGACAGTCCCTGTACCGTCACCGCCCACGATGCAAAATTGGCTCGGGACAGATGACCAAGGTCGTGATGTTTTGGCACGAGTATTATATGGCTTACGTGTCTCATTGCTGTTCGGTTTTGTTTTGACTTTCAGTTCAGCTGTACTGGGCATTGTGATTGGAGCGGTACAAGGTTATTACGGTGGTTGGGTCGATTTAATCGGACAGCGCATTTTAGAAGTGTGGGGTGGGCTACCCATGCTATTCATGGTGATGATTTTAGTCAGTATGTTTAGCCCAAATATTTACTGGCTGTTTTTAATCATGCTGTTATTCAGTTGGACAATTTTAGTTCCACTGGTACGAGCTGAGTTTTTGAGGGCACGTCAGTTGGATTATGTCCGTGCCGCGCGAAGTTTAGGTGTCACCAACCGAGCTATTATTTTTCGGCATATTTTACCCAATGCAATCAGCTCTAGCCTGTCACAACTGCCTTTTATCTTAACAGCCAATATTACAGCACTAACAGCACTGGATTTCTTGGGTTATGGCTTACCGCCTGATGCGGCATCATTAGGCGAGCTTTTGTTACAAGGCAAGAATAATTTAAATGCACCATGGTTAGCACTGTCTGGCTTTTTCAGCTTGGCCCTTGTGCTTGCGTTGCTGATGTATATAGGAGAGGCTTTACGCGATGCATTTGACCCTAGACGCCAATAATACAGCCTCCATACTTAAAGTGAATGCATTGAGCATTCACAGTTCAGAACGGGTATTGGTTGATCAGCTCAGTTTTGAATTGCGTGCTGGGCAGACTTTAGCGCTGGTTGGGGAGAGTGGTTCAGGAAAATCGATCAGTGCTTTAGCCTTGATGGGGTTATTGCCGAAAGCATTGCAAGTGTACGGGTCAGTACTGTTAGACGGAAAAGAGCTACTCGAGCTGAGCGATGATCAGTTTAGGCAGATTCGTGGGCAAAAAATTGCAATGGTTTTTCAAGAGCCGATGACTGCCTTGAATTCTTTACATCGAGTAGAAAAAATCATTGCCGAGACTTTATGGTTACAGGGCTGGTCGAAAGCTCAAGCGCGGCAACGTGTGATTGCCTTGCTAGAAGATGTGGGCATTCCAAATCCTGAAAGTGTGTTGCAGCGTTTTCCTTATGAGCTGTCTGGTGGCCAACGCCAGCGGGTCATGATTGCTATGGCACTGGTGCAAGAGCCTGATATTTTGATTGCTGATGAGCCCACCACGGCACTAGATGTCATGCTGCAAGTTCAAATTTTAGACTTGCTGAAGTCTTTACAACAGCGCCATAACATGGCCATGATTTTGATTAGCCATGACCTCAACTTGGTGAAATACTATGCTGATGATGCCGTGGTCATCCATCAAGGTAAGGTCGTAGAGCAAGGGGCGGTTGCGCAGATTTTTGAGCAGTCGCAGTCTACTTATACTCAAAACTTACTCAATCATTCTTTTGGTCAAGCCATTAATGTACAAGATGCAGCACCTTTGCTCTGCTTAAAACAACTTGAGGTTAAATTTCCGATTAAAAAAGGCTGGTTTAATCGCACGACACAGTATCTTGCTGCGGTTGAAGCTTTGGACTTGAGCTTGGCTCAAGGGCATTCGTTGGGAATTGTTGGGGAAAGTGGTGCAGGCAAAAGTTCTTTGGCACTGGCTGTAGCAAGGTTGATTGAAAGTCGAGGGCGGATTCTGTTTGGAGAACATGATTTAAACCAACTTTCGCAAAAAGCATTACGTCCGCTTCGCGGTGATTTTCAAATCGTGTTTCAAGACCCGTTTGCAAGTTTGAACCCACGCATGAGTGTTGAACAAATCATTGCAGAAGGTTTGACTTTAAAACCTTTGTCTTCATTTGAGAGGACGCAATGTGTTGAGAATGTCTTAACTCAGGTGGAGTTGCCAGTTATATTTAAAAGCTATTACGCGCATGAGCTATCCGGTGGACAGAGACAGCGTGTGGCTTTGGCACGAGCCTTGGTGCTTCAACCGAAACTATTGATTTTAGATGAACCAACTTCGGCCTTAGACCGAAGCACGCAGCGTTCGATTGTGGCGTTATTACGCCGCCTACAACACGAGCAGGGTATCAGCTATTTGTTTATTAGCCATGACTTACAAGTGGTACGTGCACTCTGCCAACAAGTTTTGGTTTTGCGACATGCCAAAGTAGTGGAATTGCAAGCCACTGAACAACTTTTTGAGCAACCGCAGTCTGACTATACGCGTCAATTGATTCAAGCCAGTCAGTATCAGTAAAATCATTTTCTAAATAAAAGATCAGAAATTTTGACAAAATGAATTGTCAAATTCTCTTGACTGTAGCCAAAAAACACATAGAGTAAAAACACTAAAAAATATTAAAGGATGAATTTTCATGAGCCAGCTTGCAAGCGCAATCGACATTGGGCAGGTCCATTTTAAAAATAAGATGATTAAAGGGGCAATGAGTGAAGCACTGGCTAATCATGCTGGCCAGCCGAATCATTTGCACTTAGGCTTGTATGAGGCTTGGGCAAAAGGAGGCCTAGGCTGTGCCATTACAGGTAATGTGATGGTGGACTTCCGAGCTAAAAATGAGCCAGGCGTGGTGGTGATTGAAACCGAGCGTGACTTAGAACCACTAAAACAATGGGCTGCGATTGGTAAAAAACATGGCATGGTGCAATTGGTGCAGTTGTCACATCCGGGCCGTCAGTGTCCTAAGGGCTTGAATAAGGAAACGGTTGCACCTTCAGCAGTACCGTTTAGTCCCGCTTTAGCAATGAGCTTTGGAACGCCACGAGCGCTTCGTGAAGATGAAATCCTTGATATTATCCAGCGCTTTGCAACTTCAGCCGCCATCTGTGAAAAAGCGGGCTTTGAAGGCGTGCAATTACATGGTGCACATGGTTATCTTATCAGTCAGTTTTTATCGCCGTTGACCAATAAACGCCAAGATCAATGGGGTGGCTCTGCTGAAAACCGCATGCGTTTTTTATTGGAAATTTATAAAGCGGTACGTGCGGCAACGTCAGAGCAGTTTATTATTTCGGTCAAACTTAATTCAGCAGATTTTCAGCGTGGCGGGATTAGTGAAGAAGATGTCATTGCGACATTTAAAGCTATTGATGCGGCTGGGATTGATTTGATTGAGATTTCAGGGGGCAGCTATGAAGCACCTGCCATGGCAGGGGTGAAGCAAGAAAAGCGTAAGGCATCGACTATTGCACGTGAGGCTTACTTCTTAGAGTTTGCTGAAAAAATTCGTGAACAAGTCCAGTGTAAGTTGATGGTGACAGGCGGTTTTCGTACTGCTGCGGGTATGAACGCAGCTTTAGAAAGTGGCGCGTGTGACTTTATTGGGATGGCGCGTCCATTTGCGGTAGAACCCGACGTGACTAATCGTTTAATTGCAGGGCAAGATGTACGTTATGCAGTCGATAAGATCAAAACAGGCATTTCAATGATCGATAAAATGGCGATTATGGAAGTGATCTGGTATGCCGCGCAATTTAAGGATATCGCAGAAGGTAAACAACCAAATCCGAAACTATCACCGCTTAAAGTGTTTTTTAATTATTTAAAAGGCAATGTAAAGGCGGTGATTAAAGGGCAAGTCAACTCTAGAAAGTCAGCTTAAGCATAGCATTACTGCGTGATAGACCAATAGTGTTCAAAATAGGAAGCAGACCATTGCCCACGTGCCATTGCAGCATTGAAGGCAGGTTTACTTTGTATTTGGGTGAAATAGTGTTGAATGGCCTGATACTGAGTAAACTGCGGAGTGGCATAATTGGCAGCATAGAGTGGAAACCACATCAAGATATCCGCATAACTAAATACATCGCCTACAAAGTATGCATGCGTGCTTAAGTGGGTATCAATGGCTTTGAGTTGTCGATGTAGCTCAGGGTTTAAATAAGCGCGATTGAAGGCGCTTTGAAAGGCCAAACTCACAAAACGTACAAGCAAAGGTGTTTGTTGCTGAATGTGTTGGAAAACTTGTTTCAATGCCAAATTGGGCATGAGACTGGCATCGCTATAACGACTATAAAAACAAAAGTTCCAGTACTCTACGTGGTCAGGTTGAATGATGAGTTTTTGTTGCAGTTGGCACAGGTATTCGATGATTGCACGGCTTTCCGTAAGTCGTATTGCCTGAGTATCATGTGAAATGTCGAGCATTGGAAATTTCAGATTTGTTTGTCTAGCTTGTGTTGCATCATACAGCTGGAGTTCATAAGACAGCTCAAGTTCCTCAAGTAACCAAAGAATACGCTGTGAACGTGAGTTTTGAAGATGATGTAAGATCATAAATATTTTTAGTTTTAAGTGATTGATCGTATCTATAAAAAGAAGAATAAAGGAAATTTAGGATGAAAAATAGAAATGTTGTGCTTTTAAGTGCTGTTTCACTGTTGGTAAGTCCTCAACTGCTATGGGCGAATATGTCCTATCAAACAGGCGATATTATTTTTCACGTCTCGAAGTCTCAACAAAGTTTAGGGATACAAAAAGCGACCAAGTCTCGTTATAGCCATATGGGTTTAATTGTTAATAAAGATGGAAAAGCATGGGTTTTAGAGGCAGTTCAGCCTGTGAAATATACAGCACTTCAGCAGTGGATTGATCGCGGGGTAGAGCGGCATTATGTGGTGAAGCGTTTTAAAACGAATTTGACTGTTCAGCAAAAGCAGCAACTAAGCAAGAACGCAGAACAATACTTAGGCCAGCCTTATGATCTTTATTTTGAGTGGGACAATCGTGCTTTATATTGCTCAGAAATAGTCTGGAAGGCCTATCATGATGCTTTAGGTATTGAGTTGGCTCCGTTATCCAAACTGAAGCAATTTGATTTAAGTTCGTCTGAAGTCAAGCAACTCATGCAACAGCGATATGGGCAAAACATTCCCTTGAATGAAACTGTGATTGCACCACAGACTATTTTTGCCTCGACCGCTTTGGTTGAAGTCGATCGTAAATGAACAGGGAATAAAAAAGCCCAAGTCATCATGCTTGGGCTTTTTTATGAGATGACTATAGAAAAAAATCAATCTCAAATATGGCGTCCCTACGGGGATTCGAACCCCGGTTACCGCCGTGAAAGGGCGATGTCCTAGGCCTCTAGACGATAGGGACAGTACAGAAGTGATGTTTTAAAACCGATTACTTTTGATCTTAAGTAATGGCGTCCCTACGGGGATTCGAACCCCGGTTACCGCCGTGAAAGGGCGATGTCCTAGGCCTCTAGACGATAGGGACTTAATAAAACTTTACTTCTGAAATTGGCGTCCCTACGGGGATTCGAACCCCGGTTACCGCCGTGAAAGGGCGATGTCCTAGGCCTCTAGACGATAGGGACGTTTCAGAGGTGGGCGTATATTAGGGCGAAAATAGAGGGGTGTCAAACGCTTTTCTCTAAATAATTCCAGTTTTAAGTGTTGAGTGCATAAATTTAAAACAATCTAGATAAAATGATTAAAAATCATATGATTTAAGCCGATTTTTTAAGCAAACTTAGCAAGTTGTTGATGAACTCGGGATGGTGTAAATAGCCTTCGATCAGATGAGGATGAGCAATATCAGTGGTGATTTTCTTGTTGATAATCGCGGGAGTAAAAGCAAACGGTTTTTGGTTCAGTGGAAAAGCACTTAGAAAATCAGCATCTGAATAAAAATTGATCCAATCGCCATATAAAGCAGCGGGCCGTTGAATGGGTTGCTGCAAATGACACTGAATAACGCGAAAGGCAAGTGGTGAACCGAGGGTAATTAGTGCTTGAATCTTAAGTTCGGGGTGTTGAATTAAATAATTATAGGCAATCACGCTGCCTAGAGAGTGGGCAATCACAATATTGGGTTTTGTACCGTGTAAGTGCTCATGCAGACGCGTATGCACGGTGTGGATGAGGTGTGGATTGGATAAATATAGATACGCTTCCATCAAAAAACGATGAATAAAGCTACTATGCAGCTCTGGGAAGTGGTGATTAAACTAGCTAAGTCACGTAAGGCCAGATCTTTGCCGAGGAGGTTGATGTATTTAATTTTATTATTAAATGAGAGCTCATCTGAAATGGTGAGCTGAGGATTTTTAGAAATTTCAGCTTGATGTTCGATATTGGGTGCAGCGGTGTGCGTCAGGTGAATAGGATGCAAAAAGGAAAAAGGAGACCAATGCTGTGGCATGAGGGTGCTGGCGTTGAGGGTGTTTTCTAAATGCTGACGTGTTAGAAGATCTCCATAAAAGGCCAGCCGACTGTGCCGCTGAAGATAGGGAAGGTCATCTGCGCGGCCAAGTTCGCTCAGTACCTGTTGTAAGATCACAAGCCAATGTTGAAGCAGGGTACGCGCAGTCTTATGCTGCTGATTCATCCCATGAATCCATACAATATTCATCGTGTATGCACCGATGATGTACTTGATAAAAACAGTATAAAAAAAAGAGCGACCGAAGTCGCTCTTTTTAACAATACGGATTAAGTTTTCTTGTGATAAAAGGTGTAATAACTCGCATAACATACTGCAATAAACAGTAAACAACCAAAGAAGCTAATACGCATACTTGGATCAAACACCATGCTGACGCAGGTGATAAAGCAGAAGATAAAGCCAAGGATTGGCACAATAGGAAACAGGGGTGCTGCAAAACCTAATTCTTCTTTTTTACGTCCTTGTTTATACCATTGGCGACGGAAGTTAAATTGGCTTAAGCAAATACTCATCCAAACGACAACCATGGTAAACGCTGCTATACCCAGTAAATTGGTAAAAATGGCTTCAGGTGCAAACTGTTCAGACAGTAAACCTGGCATACCCCCAATCATGGTCACGATAACTGCCACATAAGGGACACCACGTGCATTGATTTTTGAGAAGACTGCTGGCAACTGTTTTTGGTAAGACAACGACCACATCATACGCGAAGCGGCAAATAGTCCCGAGTTCGCAGCAGATAGCAACGCAGTGATAATCACAAAACGAATGATATCTTCAGCATAAGGAATGCCAATGTGTTGGAATACGGTTACAAATGGACTACTACTCACGCCTTCAGCCGCTAAACCTGCCTCTTGATGCGGAAGGAGTGAAGTCACGACCAAAATGGTACCCACAAAGAAAATCAATAAACGGAAAATCGCGGTATTGATGGCTTTGGGTACGTTCTTAGCAGGATCTTTGGTTTCACCCGCAGCAACACCAATAAGCTCTGTACCAGAAAATGCAAAGTTCACGATCAACATGGTGGTAAAGATAGGGAACAAGCCTTCTGGGAACCAACCCTGAGCCGTTAAGTTGCTAAATAAAGGCGCAGCTTCATAGCCTCTGTAGCCAATCACGCCAAAAATAGCGAGTAGACCCAATAAAATAAAAATAACAACGGTGATAACTTTGACTAAAGCCAACCAAAACTCAGATTCAGCGAACCATTTGGTCGAGATCATATTTAAACTAAATACAAAAGCACCAAAAATTAGAGTCCACATCCACATTGAACTATCTGGAAACCACTCCTGCATGAGAAGTGCAGCAGCTGTAAACTCGGTGCCTAGCGTGACGGACCACGTCAGCCAGTACAGCCATGTGATGGTATAACCTGTACCTGGTCCGATATAGCGTTTGGCATAGGCGCCAAATGAGCCAGACTCAGGCATATGAACAGCAAGTTCCCCTAAACACAGCATGACCATATATGCAATGATCCCGCCGAGGAAATAAGAAATAATGGCACCTACAGGCCCCGTTTGTGCAATGACTTCACCCGACCCTAAAAATAGGCCAGTCCCGATTGCGCCGCCAAGCGAAATCATAACCAGATGTCGAGTACTCATAGCGCGTTTTAAAGGCGCAGAATTGCCCTGATGCGAAGCATCATTCGGAGATGAGTGCATAAGCGTTAATAAGTTCAGGAATGAAGCGGGCTATTGTAGTGAAAAACTGCAAATCTGCAATGAAATAATAGTAATTATGAATAAGTGTTGATCGGATAAGATCAAGATATGGCGTCCCTACGGGGATTCGAACCCCGGTTACCGCCGTGAAAGGGCGATGTCCTAGGCCTCTAGACGATAGGGACGTTGCGAGGTGATGCGTATATTAAGGATTAAAGGCCTATTTGTCAAAAGGGTTTTTGCTCTGTGATGGTTGAAAGTTCAAACATTAGGCAAAACAAGTAATTAAATTGAATGAATTTTTTATTGTTACAAAAGTGAGCTCAAAAAATAAGCTTGAGCTCACTTTTGGTTAGAATGCTTAGTTTTTATTGTGATAGAGCCAATAATAACTGGCATAGCAAGCCGCCATAAAGAGCAAGCAACCAATAAAACCTGAAAGCATTTCAGGGTCAGCCGCCATACTTAAGCCAGTTGCTGTACAGCAGATAAAGCCTAGGATCGGAACCAACGGATACCAAGGGGTACGGAATTTCAGCTCCGATAAAGCATGGCCTTGCTTTAACCATTGGCGACGGAAGTTAAACTGACTCCAGCAAATACTCATCCAAACAATCACCATGGTAAATGCTGCGACACCCATCAAGTTCTTAAAAATGACATCTGCACCAAACTGCTCTGAGAGTAAGCCCGGCAAGCCACCAATCATGGTGACCCAAATGGCAATATAAGGCACGCCAGATTTACTTACTTTAGCAAAAAGCTTGGGGAGTTGGTTTTGTGAGGACAGGGCCCACATCATACGTGATGCAGCATATAAGCCTGAGTTCGCGGTTGATAATAATGCCGTGATAATCACAAAACGGATAAAGTCTTCAGCATAAGGAATGCCCATTTGGGTGAATACAGTCACAAATGGACTGCTGCTTAAGCCGCCATGCCCGCCCACTTGCAAACCTGTGTTGGTGTAGCTAAGCAGGGAACTGATGACAATGATAGTACCAACAAAGAAAATAATGAGGCGCCAAACCGCGGCATGAATGGCTTTGGGCACATTTTTTTCTGGGTTTTCAGTTTCACCTGCGGCAATACCAATCATTTCTGTGCCATTAAAAGCAAAGTTCACAATTAATAAGGTGGTAAACAACGGAATAAGACCATTTGGTAGCCAGCCTTGTGCAGTCAAATTGCTAAATAAGGGCGCAGATTCATAGCCCTGAAAAGGGATAACACCGAAAATACAGGCAAAGCCTAATAGAATGAAAATAAGTACAGTTGCGACTTTGATCATGGAGAGCCAAAACTCAGATTCTGCAAAAGCTCGGGTTGAACTGAGGTTTGAAATCAGTACGCCACTGGCAAAGATTAACGTCCATAACCAGATTGACGTTTGTGGGAACCATTCCTGTACCAAAATGGCTGCTGCGGTAAATTCGGTGCCGAGTGTTGCCGACCAGCCGAGCCAATACATCCACGACACCATATAACCTGTGCCAGGGCCAATATAACGTGTTGCAAAGGCACCAAATGAACCAGAAACAGGTAAATGTACTGCAAGCTCCCCGAGGCAAAGCATGACCATATATGCGATCAACCCGCCAATAATATAAGCCAGTACAGCACCGAGAGGGCCTGCCTGAGAGATCACTTCGCCTGAGCCCATGAACAGGCCTGTGCCAATGGCACCACCAAGCGATAACATGATCAGGTGGCGTGTGCTCATGGCACGTTTTAATGAGGTATTTTGCGGTGAATCAGTTGAGGATTGCGAAGGCGGCGTTGCAGATTGCATAGAAAATCAAACAATGGGCTTAAAGTTATATTCTAGTTTTTAATAAGATGAAAAATCACGTGAATTGAAATTTTCTGATGAACTATCGGTATCAATTTAAAAAACAAATGCTTAAAGACTATTTTTTAGTGGTCGGGTGTTGGATAAGAAGAGCTGTTTTCAGCACTTGAGTGGATTTCTTGTGCAACAGGGTCTTGTTTGGTGTTATTGGTCCCTTGTTGGACAAACCATAGATAAAAAATAGAAGGCGATAGAATCAATAAAAAGATTAAAAATTTCTTAAGCATAGCAATCAACCTTGAAAAATACGAAGCATCGTATAGCGAGCGTATGGTTAAAATTGAAATGAAATATCGGTGGTCAATCAGAACCGATTAAATGAAAAGTGATGTGTTCTAGAAATAGAATAAGATGGCGTCCCTACGGGGATTCGAACCCCGGTTACCGCCGTGAAAGGGCGATGTCCTAGGCCTCTAGACGATAGGGACGTTGCGAGGATGGCGGTATCTTATTGATCCGCCACCAGAGTGTCAAGTAGGTGTGGCGCGAGTTTGTTCAAAATATAACAGAACAGTTCGGCGGTCTTTTGAGTGTCGTATAAAGCCGAGTGGGCCTCTCTACCATCGAACTCAATCCCTGCTTGAATACATGACTTCGCAAGAACGGTTTGGCCAAACATCACAGCACTTAAGGTGACGGTGTCAAATACAGAAAAACTGTGAAATGGGTTTTGATTTTTGGTTCCTGTACGTGCAATCGCTGCTTGTACAAAGCCTAAATCAAAGTGGGCGTTATGACCGACCAAGACCGCATGTGTACAGTTTTGTTGGCGACGAACTTCATTAACGGCTTTAAAAATACGTTTTAATGCTGTTTTTTCGTCTTCAGCCATGGCCATGCGCATGGGGTTAAAGGGATCAATACCAATAAAGTCCAATGAGCGACGGTCTAGATTTGCACCTTCAAAGGGGTTGATATGCGCGTGATGTGCAGGACCCGGTACAAATTGACCTTCTTCATTATAAATAATCGGAATTGCAGCAATTTCCAATAAGGCATCGGTCTGTGCATTAAAACCTGCTGTTTCGACATCGACAACAACAGGTAGAAAACCACGGAAACGCTGACCAATTATTGGCAATGTTTCATTTGTCACACTTTTCTCCATTGAATGGTTTTACCCGCATACAGCGGAATAATTTGTTCACCATCCAAATAGTCTAAACTCTCAGGGATGACTTGGTCTTCTTTTACGAGTGTAATTGTTGAAGTATTGCGCGGTAGACCGTAGAAGTCTGCACCAAAGTGGCTGGCAAAACCTTCAAGGCGTTCAAGTTTACCCACTTGATCGAATGCTTGAGCATAAAGTTCAATTGCCGTTGGTGCGCTGTAACAACCTGCACATCCACATGCATTTTCTTTGGTATTTTTAGAGTGTGGTGCACTGTCTGTGCCTAAGAAAAACTTAGGGTTGGCACTGGTCGCAACTTCGAGCAAAGTTTGCTGATGGGTTTGACGTTTTAAAATGGGTAAGCAATAGAAGTGCGGTTTAATGCCACCAACCAACATATCATTACGGTTAAACAGTAGATGCTGCGGAGTAATGGTTGCAGCCACATTGCGGTCTTGTTCTAAAACAAAGTTAGCTGCTTCACTGGTCGTAATGTGTTCTAAAACCAATTTCAGTTTTGGAAATTGCTTTAGCAACGGAGAAAGAACTTCGTCTAAGAAACGTTTTTCACGATCGAAAATATCGACATGATTATGTGTGACTTCACCATGCAACAGTAATGGAACCTGATGTTCTTCAAGTTGCTCAATAACGGCATAGACTTTACGAATGTCGCTTACACCATTATCTGAGTTAGTGGTCGCGCCAGCAGGGTAGAGTTTAATGGCATTTACAAACTCAGAGTTTTTAATTTTTTTGACTTCTTCAGGCGAAGTTGTGTCAGTAAAATACAACACCATACGTGGGTCGAAGGCATTGCCTTTTGGTACGTGCGCCATGATGCGTTCACGGTACGCATTCGCTTCCTCAACCGTTTTAACAGGAGGTACGGTATTTGGCATACAAATAGCGCGTGAAAACTGTTGGGCTAAATCGGGAACAGTACGTTGTAATGCAAGACCATCACGAAGGTGAGCGTGCCAGTCATCTGGCTGGAGAATCGTAATCGTATTCAAGGCGATTTCTGTCAAAGAAATAAAACAGATGATAATGCATATGCGCCAAAAATGGTAATGACAAATAAAGGCATCTTGTCTGATTATTATGATTTATCTTTGTAATTTTGTGTTATTTTTAGGCAACTACAAGAATTAAATCTGGTCTGGTATGGAATATAAATACAACCTCGCCAAACTTCAGTACGATAAAGAAAAAATGGAAGAGCTGATTACACGACACAACCGTCGTATTGGTCAGGTTTTTCCTCAGAAATTAGAACAAGAGTTTTGGCGATTAAACTTAGAGCGCGCGCGTCGCAATATTAATGACTTTCTTTGGTCTGGTGTTTTGGCTTATTTTATTTTTGCCATTTTAACGATTCCAGGGGATTACTGGATTATTGAACAGTCTCATTTTAAACAAGATTTTATTCATTGCTTACTTGGGTTGCTGAATGGTGCTGTCTGGCTTTTGTTCCTTTATATTTTTTCACATTTTACCAAGCTGAAGGCTTTTTTTGCCTATGCTGCCATGTTTGCTGTGTTTTGTGCTGTGGTCTCGACGACTTGGTTGACCATGTCGGTGCATACCGAAGCTTTGCGTCATCAAGCGATGATGATCATTTGCATGATTTATGTATTGGGGTTTTTACTGACTGGGGTAAAACCGGGATATGTTTTTATCACAGGCATAGTAGCTGCTGGGGTTTCATTTTTAGTGCTCATTTCGACGCTGGTCAAGTTTGATGCGATCGTGATGGGGCGTGTGATGTTTGGTAGCTGTTTGCTGGGGTTTATCATCAGCCGTATGATCTATGCCCGCGAGCGCATTATTTTTCTCAATATTCGTCGCGCGAAGATTAGTGAAAAAATACATCGAATACATACCTCAGAGTTACTGCATTTGAGTCAGAATGATGAGCTGACGAAGATATCAAATCGGCGTAATTTTGACGAAATGATGGATACCTATTATGAGCAATCACGTCAGGATGAAACACCCTTATCGATTTTGTTTATCGATGTTGATTTTTTTAAAAAATATAACGACTGTTATGGT
Organism: Acinetobacter sp. MF4640; assembly: GCF_002018895.1. Taxonomy (NCBI): domain Bacteria; kingdom Pseudomonadati; phylum Pseudomonadota; class Gammaproteobacteria; order Moraxellales; family Moraxellaceae; genus Acinetobacter; species Acinetobacter sp. MF4640. Next base: position 31,351 of record NZ_MVOM01000010.1, read on the forward strand.
CACCAAAAGGGCGATGATGTGATTTCATCGATTGCAAAATCTATTAAAAATGCGATTCGACATATGGATTTTGTGGCGCGTTATGGCGGCGAAGAGTTTGTGGTGTTATTACCTGAAACTGATGCACATGGCGCTTATGCGGTGGCTTCAAATATCTACCGAGCGATTGAGCGTTTGGAAATTCCGCATGAAATGTCTGAAGTGTCTGCATTTGTCACCATTAGTTTAGGGATTACAGTCTTTAAAGGCGAGGTTGATTTGAGCAAAGCCGAGTTGCTAGGGATTGCAGATCAGGCTTTATACCGTGCCAAGCAATTGGGACGTAATCAGATTTATTATCAGCCTTTAACCACATCGACCTGTATAGAATGAATCGCTAAAATAAAAAAAACCGCTCTTATGAGCGGTTTTTTTGACATTCAACAAACTTATTTGTTTTTGTCTTTTAGCTGTGGAACAGCAGAACCTGTACCGACTGCAAGCAAACCAGTATTGGTATAAATACCAAGTTTCGCACGAGTATCGGTAATGTCCAAGTTACGCATAGTTAACTGACCAATACGGTCCATTGGCGTAAACATTGAATCGCCTTTCTCCATCGTCAAACGCTCAGCTTCATAAGTGAGGTTTTCAGACTCAGTGTTCATGATGGTGTAGTCATTACCACGACGAAGCTCTAAAGTCACAGTACCAGTGATGGCTTTCGCAACCCAACGCTGTGCGGTTTCACGTAGCATTAATGCTTGAGAGTCGAACCAACGACCTTGGTAAAGTAAACGACCTAAACGTAGACCGTTAATACGGTACTGTTCGATCGTGTCTTCGTTATGAATACCTGTAACCAAGCGCTCATAAGCAATATGTAGAAGTGCCATACCCGGTGCTTCATAAATACCGCGAGATTTTGCTTCAATAATACGGTTTTCGATTTGGTCAGACATACCTAGACCATGACGACCACCAATACGGTTGGCTTCAAGAATGAACTCAACAGGGTCTTCGATACGTTGACCATTGATTGCAACAGGGAAGCCTTCTTCAAAAGTAATCGATACTTCTTCAGCTTTAACTTCTACGTCGTCTTTCCAGAATGCAACGCCCATGATTGGGTCAACAATTTTGATCCCTGCATTGAGGTATTCAAGATCTTTTGCTTCGTGGGTCGCACCCAACATGTTTGAGTCAGTTGAATACGCTTTTTCTTTTGACATTTTGTAGTCAAAGCCGTTGTCGATCAAGAATTGCGACATTTCAGCACGGCCACCTAATTCATCAATAAACGTTTGGTCTAACCAAGGCTTATAGATTTTAAGTGCAGGGTTGGTCAATAAACCATAACGGTAGAAACGTTCAATATCGTTTCCTTTATATGTTGAACCATCACCCCAGATGTTGACATCATCTTCTTTCATTGCGGTAACAAGCATAGTCCCTGTTACTGCACGACCCAACGGCGTCGTGTTGAAATACGGTACACCGCCAGTTGAAATGTGGAATGCACCACATTGAATTGCAGCAATACCTTCAAGTGCAAGCTGTAAACGGCAGTCAACTAAGCGAGCTTTTACTGCGCCATACGCTTCCGCTTTTTTTGGAATCGCATCGTAGTCGTCTTCATCAGGCTGACCTAAGTTTGCTGTATAAGCATAAGGTTCTGCGCCTTTTTGTTTCATCCACAAAAGTGCAGCTGAAGTATCTAGACCACCAGAGAAGGCAATACCAACTTTTTTGCCAACTGGGACATTCTGCAAGATAGTTGCATTATCAGTCATTGTTAATCCTAACGATATAAATATAGGCACCGAGAATGGGTGGCCTGAAAGAATACATATGTCCGCGATTGTAGCACTTTTCCAAATGGTTTTTCTAAAAAATCATAATGCTTTAAAAATATTAAAGCTCATGTACATATTGATACTGCTGAAAAAATTCTGGATAAAATCGGTTTCTATATTGTGTGCTTAATTTTTGTCTTTCTAGAAAGTGTTTGGGCTATAAATTAATCAATAACGGCGTTTGGTTAGTTTGATTTTAAATTGGTATTACCAATATTGTGTGATTTTTCCAATTTTTGTGCATTAAGCTAGGTTTTAGTGGGGTGATTATTTTTTATATTATTAGACTAAAGTCTATAATTGGCTATATTTTCATAAAAAAATAAGTAAAAACAATAATATGGATTTGATTGAAATATGATCGTGTTTGTAAAAGTTGAAAATATTGGTCATACCAAAATCAACTTTTAATTGAAGTTTTACTTCGTTTTAAATCAAAATAAGCCAAGTATAAGTCATTATTGGTTTGTTTCTCTTTACAGTTGCTTATATTGGTCTGTCCAATATGAGTAAAAGTACCAATAATATGCTCAAAATTAAATCTTAGTAAGCATTTCAAGGAGATGACAATGCTTCAATGGCAGCAAATGTATGACCCTATGGGGAATATTTGGATTTCAAGTCTAATTGCACTGATTCCGATTATCTTTTTCTTTTTGGCGCTCGCGGTATTTCGTTTAAAAGGCAGTGTGGCAGGTACGATCACTGTTGTACTTGCACTTCTTGTCTCTTTATTTGCCTATAAGATGCCGGTGCTGATGGCATTCGCATCGATGGCTTATGGTTTCCTCTACGGTTTATGGCCGATTGCATGGATCATTATTGGTGCGGTATTCCTGTATAAAATTTCAGTGAAGACAGGCCAGTTTGACATCATTCGTTCTTCTATTCTCTCAATTACTGAAGATCAGCGCTTACAAATGCTGTTGGTGGGTTTTGCTTTCGGTACTTTCTTAGAGGGTGCTGCAGGCTTTGGTGCTCCTGTGGCGATTACCGCAGCATTATTAGTCGGTTTAGGCTTTAAACCGTTATATGCAGCAGGTCTCTGTCTAATCGTAAACACAGCACCTGTGGCTTTTGGTGCGATGGGTATTCCAATTATCGTTGCTGGACAAGTCTCTGGTGTCGATACGATGGAAATCAGCCAAATGGTGGGCCGTCAGTTACCATTTATGGTGCCAATCGTGTTGTTCTGGATTATGGCAATCATGGACGGCTGGCGCGGTGTTAAAGAAACATGGCCAGCAGTTGTGGTAGGTGCAAGTAGCTTTGCAATTGCACAATACTTAACTTCTAACTTTGTTGGTCCAGAATTACCCGATATTACGGCTGCAATTGCATCCTTGGTTTCTTTAACAATTTTGTTTAAATACTGGCAGCCGAAGCACATTTTCCGTTTTGCAGATCAAGACGCAACGATGAGTGAAGATGTGGCTGCACAAAAACAGCAAAAATACACTGTAGGACAAATTGCAAAAGCATGGTCTCCTTTCGCGATTTTAACTGTGATGGTGACGATCTGGAGTGTGAAACCGTTTAAGGACTTATTTGCCAAAGACGGTGCATTGCATGATTTAGTGATTTCAATCAAAGTGCCATTTTTGCATCAAATGATTCAAAAAATGCCACCAGTGGTTGCTGAAATTAAAGATTATGACGCGATTTACAAGTTTGATTGGATCTCGGCAACAGGAACTGCGATCTTTATTGCAGCATTGATCACCATTGCCTATTTGAAGATGAAACCGAAAGATGCTGTGGTAACTTTTGGTGAAACTCTGAATGAGTTGAAAGTTCCCATTTATTCAATTGGTATGGTGTTGTCTTTTGCTTTTATCGCAAACTATTCGGGTATGTCTTCGACCTTGGCTTTGGCCCTTGCACATACAGGTTCAGCATTTACGTTCTTCTCGCCTTTCTTGGGTTGGTTGGGTGTATTCCTCACGGGTTCAGATACTTCTGCCAATGCACTGTTTTCAGCACTTCAAGCCACTACGGCTCAGCAAATTGGTGTGCCAGAAGTTTTACTGGTGGCAGCAAATACCAGTGGTGGTGTGACCGGTAAGATGATTTCACCTCAATCGATTGCGATTGCGTGTGCGGCGGTAGGACTGGTTGGTAAAGAGTCTGATTTATTCCGTTTTACCTTAAAACACAGTATAACGTTCACAATTATGATGGGTATTATGATTACTCTACAAGCCTATGTGTTCCCATGGATGATTCCATAACACAAATTGTGTATCAACGTTAAGGAAAGCAGATGAAAGTCTCCGATAAAGCTGTACAAAGCCTGCGTGTATTGATTGAACAAAGCAATATGCAAGTTGGAGACCGTCTGCCTGCTGAAAGAAAACTGTGTGAACAGCTTCAAGTCTCTCGCTCTTCTTTAAGAGAGGCCATTTCGCAGTTGACCAGCATGGGTATGTTGGTCAGCAAAGTGGGGGCGGGGACTTTTTTAAAACAATTACCAGCAACTTGGTCCAGTTATCAAATCGTACAACCGATTAGTAATTTGATGAGTGAGGATCCTGCCTACCGATTTGATGTGCAAGAGGCGCGCATTATTTTAGAAGGTGGAACAACTTGGTATGCAGCACAACGCGCAACCCAAGAAGATCTGGTGAACATCCGAAATCATTATGATCAGATTAACCATTTTCAGGCTTTGGGAAATGATGATGAGGCGGCTCGTGCAGATGCTAAATTTCATTTGGCGATTGCTGAAGCATCTCATAATTTGGTCTTGATTCAGATGATGCGTGGTTTGTTTGATTTGTTGCAGTTCAACGTCGCTTTGGGACGTCGAAAAGTCTATAGCGAAGCACACCGTTTTGATCAATTGCATGATCAGCACTTTCAAGTCATGAATGCAATTGAACGTCGTGATCCAGAAGCTGCACGTAAAGCAGTCTGTGGACACATTGAGTTTGTAGTACAACAGGTGCGAATGATTGATGAAGAAGAAGCTCGTCGTCAGCGCGCCAGTCGATTAAACAGGATATAAGCATGATTATTTCTTCTGCCAATGACTACCGTGAAGCGGCACGACGTCGTTTACCGCCATTTTTATTCCATTACATCGATGGTGGTGCGTATGCAGAATATACCCTGAAGCGTAATGTAGAAGATTTATCAAAAATTGCTTTGCGCCAGCGTGTACTGAACGACATGTCACAGTTAAGTTTAGAGACCAAACTGTTTGATGAAACTTTGTCGATGCCTGTTGCATTATCTCCTGTAGGTTTAACAGGCATGTATGCACGCCGCGGCGAAGTTCAAGCTGCGGTCGCTGCAGATAAAAAGGGTATTCCATTTACACTGTCTACCGTTTCAGTATGTCCAATTGAGGAAGTGGCACCTGCGATTCAGCGTCCAATGTGGTTCCAGCTCTATGTACTACGTGACCGTGGTTTTATGAAAAATGCCTTGGAACGTGCTAAAGCAGCAGGATGTTCAACGTTGGTGTTTACCGTGGATATGCCTGTTCCGGGCGCGCGTTACCGTGATGCCCACTCGGGTATGAGTGGCCCAAATGCAGCAATGCGCCGTTATATGCAGTCGTGTTTCCACCCACACTGGGCGTGGAATGTCGGCATGATGGGACGTCCGCATGACTTGGGCAATATTTCCAAATACTTAGGTAAGCCTACAGGTCTAGAAGATTATATTGGTTGGTTAGGTTCTAACTTCGATCCGTCTATTTCGTGGAAAGACCTTGAGTGGATTCGTGAGTTTTGGGATGGGCCAATGGTCATTAAAGGAATTTTGGATCCTGAAGATGCCAAAGATGCAGTGCGTTTTGGTGCAGATGGGATTGTGGTTTCAAACCATGGTGGTCGTCAGCTCGATGGTGTTTTATCTTCTGCACGTGCCTTGCCGCCGATTGCCGATGCAGTGAAGGGTGATATTAAAATCCTCGCGGATTCGGGTATTCGTAATGGTTTAGACGTGGTACGTATGCTGGCGTTGGGTGCTGACACGTGTATGCTCGGTCGTGCCTTTGTTTATGCTTTAGGTGCGGCAGGCGGTGAGGGTGTTTCAAATCTGCTTGATTTAATTGATAAAGAAATGCGTGTGGCAATGACTTTAACAGGTGCAAAAACCATTGCTGATATTACTTCAGATTGTTTGGTGAAGTTAGAGAAAGAATTAGCTGAGTAAGTTTTTAATAATTTCTATTGTATGAAAATGGATAGTGTGAAGTTGTTTTAATTCACAATGTAAATCTCCCCTAACCCCTCTTTATAAAAGAGGGGGAATGTTGCAAATTAATTGATTGTAAAATTTGCAATACTCTCCCTTTGTAAACGGAGGGGCTTGTTTTTACTTGAATTGATCTAGGTAAAAGAAAAGTCCCCCTTTGGAAAAGGGGGATATAGGGGGATTTCAAATATGGAATTTATCTTTGCACTTTGAATTCGAATATAAGAAGTTAAATAAATGAATAAATAAACATTATTCCTTAATTAAAATTTGGAATAGGAAAACTCCTTATGCAAACTCAATTATCTCCACAGCAAACCATTCAAAAACTCATCGAGATTGTTGGTAAACAACACGTTTTAACTGACGATAAAGACACACGTTTATACCGCCAAGGTCGTCGTTACGGTGCAGGGAAAGTACTGGCTGTTGTTGCACCAGGGTCATTACTTGAACAGTGGCAAGTACTGCAAGCGACTGTTGATGCAGACTGTATTGTGATTATGCAAGCAGCCAATACAGGTTTGACGGGTGGTTCAACGCCTTTTGGCGATGATTATGACCGTCCTGTGGTTCTGATCAGCACGCGTCGTTTGGTTGGCATTCAGGTTATTAATGACGGTCAGCAAGTGATTTGTCTACCCGGTGCAACACTAGATCGACTTGAAAAAGAATTGGTGCCATTTAATCGGGAGCCACACTCGGTGATTGGTTCATCGTGTATTGGAGCTTCGGTTTTAGGTGGTGTCTGTAATAACTCAGGTGGTGCTTTGGTGCGCCGTGGTCCTGCTTATACTGAGCTGGCACTGTATGCCCGTGTCAACGATGATGGTCAGTTAGAGTTGGTGAATCATCTAGGAGTAAATCTCGGAGAAACACCTGAAGAAATTCTAAGCAAGCTTGAAACGAAAAATTATCAAATCGGCGATATTATCAATAACTCAGACTGCTGCGCATCGGATCAGCGTTATGGACATGATGTTAAACAAGTGGATGAAAATACGCCCGCGCGTTTTAATGCCGATCCATCTCGTTTATATGAAGCATCGGGTTCAGCAGGTAAAGTATGTGTCTTTGCCGTACGTTTGGATACCTTTGAAAAAATTCCAAGCCAAGTATTCTACGTGGGTACAAATTCACATGATGATTTGACTGAAATCCGCCGTTTTTTACTAAAAGATTTGCCGCGATTGCCGATTGCAGGGGAATACATCCACCGCGTGGCTTATGACATTGGGGCAGAGTACGGTAAAGACACCTTCATGTTCATTGAAAAGCTAGGTACAGCCAAAGTACCTGCTGCATTTGCAATGAAAGATAAGGTCGATGCATACTTAGAAAAATTTGGTATGAAAGGTCTGTCAGATAAAGTCCTGCAATTGATCACCAAATTTTTGCCCAATCATTTACCGAAACGGATGAATGCTTTTCGTGATCTGTATGAACACCATTTGGTTATTCGGATTGAAAATCAAGATGTCGAACAAGTTGAAAGCTTTTTAAAACATTATTTCCAAGATAAAACTTCAGGTGATTTTTTCCACTGTAGCGAGGAAGAAGGGCGTAAAGCATTTTTACATCGTTTTGCTGTTGCAGGTGCAGCAATTCGCTATCGGGATACGCACCGTTCAGAAGTTGAAGATATTGTGGCTCTGGATATTGCATTACGTCGTAATGATCGAGAGTGGGTGGAAACTTTACCCAAAGAGATGGATGATCTGATTGTTCATAAACTCTATTATGGTCACTTTTTATGTCATGTGTTTCATCAGGACTATATTGTGAAAAAGGGCGTAGATCCTTTGGCGATGGAACACCAAATGTGGCATTTACTGGATGCACGTGGGGCGGAATACCCAGCTGAGCATAATGTCGGACATTTATATGTAGCAAAACCTGCACTACGAACGCATTATGAAAAGCTCGATCCAACCAATAGTTTTAATGTGGGCATTGGTCAAACCAGTAAGCTGAAGCATTGGCAGTAAAGGGCTTTGGTCTAAAAAACTAAACCAGTGAGGGCAACGTCACTGGTTTTTTTATTGTCGTATGTTTTTGAGCGCTCAGTTGAATTGACCGTAGATGCCAAGAATTTTTTATAAATTGTCATCCCAATATTTTAAAAAACAGCTAAAGTAGTATGCAACAAGTTGCAAAGCCAGAGATAAGGATTCATGATGACAACCAATAGCTATGCACATATTTTAAAACCCTTACATTTGGGTTTTACCACCATTAAAAACCGTGTGGTGATGGGCTCCATGCATACGGGCTTGGAAGATCGTTTTTATAATTATCCAAAATTGGCAGCATACTTCGGTGAGCGTGCTAAAGGCGGTGTTGGCCTGATCATTACAGGCGGGATTTCTCCAAACCGTCAAGGTTGGCTCCTTCCTGCGGGTGGAACGATGAATACGCTGGGGGATATTGCTCCACATCGTTTAGTGACCCATGCCGTACATAAGCATGGCGCAAAAATTTTAATGCAGATTTTGCATGCTGGACGTTATGGCTACCAACCCTTTGTGGTTTCTGCCAGCCCAATTAAATCGCCAATTTCGCCTTTTAAACCGCGTCAAATGTCTGAAAAACAAATTTTGAATACCATTGATGATTACGTCAACTGTGCCAGTCTTGCAAAAAAGGCAGGCTATGACGGTGTAGAAATTATGGGTTCAGAAGGCTATTTACTGAATCAATTCTTAAGCCGTCATGTGAACCAACGTGAAGACCGTTGGGGGGGGGCGATTGAAAACCGTATGCGTTTTGCGGTCGAAATCGTTAAAGGAATACGTGCACAAGTCGGCGAAAAATTTATTATTTGCTTCCGTTTGTCATTGCTCGATTTGGTGCATGATGGCAATACCATGAAAGAAGTGGTTACGATTGCGCAAGCACTAGAAAAAGCAGGCATTACCTTATTGAATACAGGGATTGGTTGGCATGAAGCGCGGATTCCAACTATTGTGACTTCGGTACCACGTGCTGCTTTTGTTGACTATACTGCGGAAGTGAAAAAGCACGTGGCTGTGCCAGTGATTGCCTCAAACCGTATTAACATGCCAGATACCGCGGAAGAGATTTTGGCATCGGGCAAAGCGGATATGGTGCAAATGGCACGTCCGTTATTGGCTGATGCTTTTTGGGTGAATAAAACAGCGACCAATCGTGTTGATGAGATCAATACGTGTATCGCTTGTAACCAAGCATGCTTAGATCATACTTTTAAAAACCAACGTGCAACCTGTTTGGTCAACCCGCGTGCAGCGTTTGAAACAGAGTTGGTTTATTTGAAGGCGAAACAACCGAAACGAGTTGCGGTTGTGGGTGGTGGTGTCGCAGGTATGTCGGCCGCGACGGTTGCAGCCAGTCGTGGTCACCAAGTGACTTTGTTTGAAGCAAGTTATGAGGTGGGTGGTCAGTTCAACTTGGCAAAAGTTGTACCGGGTAAAGAAGAGTTTCATGAAACCATTCGTTATTTCAAAGTACAGATTGAAAAAACTGGCGTCGACTTACGTTTAAACACCAAGGTGAATCGTGAGCAGCTTGAGCGTGAAGGCTTTGAGGAAATTATCATTGCAACAGGTGTTGTGCCACGTGCATTACGTATCGAAGGGAGTGACTTACCGCAAGTTTTGTCTTATGCAGAAGTGTTACGCGGCGCACCTGTCGGTCGAAAAGTTGCGGTGATTGGTGCTGGGGGGATTGGTTTTGATGTGTCTGAGTATTTATTGAAACCAGAGCATCAACCTCAGCCACAACCGCTTGCAGATTGGCAACGTGAATGGGGTGTAGATCCAAACCCGAATTATGTCTCTGAAGGGGGCATGCAGATTGCAAAAGTTCATCCGCCTATTCGTGAGATTTATTTATTGCAACGTAAAACCTCTGCATTGGGTGCCGGCTTAGGTAAAACCTCAGGCTGGGTACACCGTGCACAGTTGAAAAAGCATGCAGTACGTATGTTGCGTGGGGTTCAGTACAAAGCTGTGACTAATGAAGGGCTTTGGGTCGATATGGCAGGACAAGATCAATTGCTCCGTGTCGATACTATCGTCGTGTGTGCTGGGCAGGAGTCAGTGAAAGACTTAATGCCAAGCGCTGAGCAAAATACACTCGCGAATTATCACATTATTGGTGGTGCTAAACTGGCGGCTGAGTTAGATGCGAAGCGTGCGATTCGTGAAGGTGCTGAAATCGCTTCGAAATTATAAGTTTTTGATGAAACAATATGCAGTTGGTTGCTTTGACAGTAAGTTTTACTTGTCATCAAAACAAAAGCTCCGTATGATGGCGCACATGGAAGCGTGGCAGAGCGGTTTAATGCACCGGTCTTGAAAACCGACGAGGGCTTATACCCCTCCGTGAGTTCGAATCTCACCGCTTCCGCCAAATTTTAAAAGCCCTCTGTAGTTACAGGGGGCTTTTTTTTTCATATTTTTCTCACAAATTAATCCATATTACTGATAAAAAAATAGCCGTGTGATTGAAAGTCTCAACTTTTAGGAGTTAGGCAGACAATTGTCGCCAAATTTAGCAATTGCAGTCTCTGGTTTATGGGACTCAGGTGCAGGTGACCCCGCACCAACTTTAGGTCCTGTGAAGGGTTATTGGGGTGCGGGTTTGGCTGCTAAATACAATATTAGTCAAAAAATGGCTTTCAGCGTAGGTGGTCGCTATATGTGGTTTGGTGATGCGGAAGGTGAAACTTCGGATCGTCGTATTGTTGGCGAGTTTGAGGACAATACAGGCTATATCGTGGGGATGAAACTCTCTTATAAATCTAAATAATTATCTCGCTTATTACTTGCTTGAGGTTTTGCCTTCTCTCTGAAATGTTGGGAGAAGGTTTTTTATAACAGTATTAAATTATTTGTCTAGTTGTTTGTACTATCATAGCGTTTACGGAGTTGACTTTATATTTTTCAGTATTTTGAACGAAGTAAATCTATATTAAACAATTCTTTAAAGTATTCGGTTTTTTACCATGAAGATGAAACATCGTGACTGTTTATTCAGATGTATTGCAGAGCAACATAGTGTTGAGCTTGTGCAACGGTTATCATAGAGTCAACAAAGCGTTGGAAGACATTATGAAAATCGTGGCAGATGAAAATCTCGCATTTACCGATTATTTTTTTGCCGAATTTGGTGAAATTGAGCACAAAGCAGGGCGTACTTTAACACATGCCGATGTTGTAGATGCCAAAGCACTGTTGGTGCGTTCCGTAACTCAAGTCAATCCAGCATTAATCAATAACACCACACTTCAATATGTGGGTAGTGCAACTATTGGTACAGACCATTTAGATATTGAAGCCATTGAGAAACAGAATATTCAATGGGCGAATGCCGCAGGTTGTAATGCGCAGGCGGTGGCTGAATATGTAATTACGGCTTTACTCCATCTCAATCCAGTATTGCTGAACGCTAAAGAAAGTTTTACTTTGGGCATTATTGGCCTAGGAAATGTCGGTTCTCGCTTAGCTTATATGGCCCAATTATTGGGCTGGAATGTGATCGGTCATGATCCTTTTGTACAGCAAGATGCGATTCAGCAGGTCGATTTTAATACCTTATTAAGTACTGCCGATGCGATTTCATTGCATGTGCCTTTAACCAAAACAGGACCACATCCAACCTACCATTTGTTCAATGCCGAAGCTTTGGCTACGATGAAAGCGAAAGCAATATTGATTAATTCTGCGCGTGGGCCTGTGATTGAAGAGCAAGCTTTATTGGCCGACATCGAAAAAACACAGCGTAAAGTGGTACTAGATGTCTTTGAGCATGAGCCTGTGATTTCTGAACAAGTGTTGAATGCTGTGAGTCTGGTGACACCACATATCGCAGGTTATAGCTTAGAAGGTAAAGCTCGTGGTACACAAATGATCTATGAGGCTTTCTGTAAAACTTTCCAATTTGAAGCCCATAAAAGCTTCGAGTTACAGTTGGCTGTGTGTGCTCAATATTTTGAAGGGCAAGATTTGAAATCTGCACTTCAACAGCATTTAAGTGAAATCTACCTGATTGCACGGGATGACCAAGCCTTACGTGCTTGCTTAAAAGAGGGAATGATCGATCAAAAAGCTTTTGATCATTTAAGAAAGACCTATCCATTACGCCGTGAATGGACTGCACATGGAGGGCCGAAGGCATGACTCAGGACGTGATCCATTATCAGCCAACCTGTGACTTAAAAGCCATGCGAGCGCGTGCGCAAATGTACAGCCAAATTCGTCAGTTTTTTGCTGAACGTGAAGTGCTTGAGGTTGAAACCCCGATTTTATCTCAAGCTGGTGTGACCGATGTGCATTTGGCTTCGGTTCAAGCACAGCGCCATCTACAAGGCAAGCAACAAACGCATTATTTGCAGACCTCACCTGAGTTTGCCATGAAGCGCTTATTGGCCAGCGGTAGTGGGCCAATTTATCAAATCTGTAAAGTTTTCCGTGATGATGAACATGGTCGTAAACACAATAGTGAATTTACCATGTTGGAATGGTATAGACCGAATTTCAGTTTGAAGGTTTTGATGTTTGAAGTGACAGATTTATTGAATGTCACATTAAAGCAGCGTTTTGGTGAAGTCCGCCCTACCATTTTGAGCTATAAGCATGCGTTTATGGATCGCTTGGATTTGAACCCACTGCAAGCCAGTTTGAAAGAGTTAAAAAACTGCTGTAACCGCGTGGGTTTAAATTTGGACTTGGGCGATGACCGACTGGGCTATATCGATTTGCTCTTTTCACATTTTGTAGAGCCAAGTCTAGGTTTTGATACGCCTGTATTTCTGACCGATTTTCCGCCAGAGTTGGCCTCGCTTGCCAAAACTAAAACGGATGAAGACGGTGAATGGGTTGCAGCACGTTTTGAGCTGTATATTGAGGGTTTGGAACTCGCCAATGCTTATGATGAGTTGATCGACGCAGAGGTATTGCGTTCGCGTTTTGAAGCCGATAATGCTGAACGTGAAAAATTAGGCTTACATGTGATGCCAATTGATGAGTTTTTATTGGCTGCTTTGCCTCAAATGACGGCATGTGCAGGTATTGCATTAGGTGTGGATCGTTTGTTAATGATTGCAACAGAACAAATGCAGTTGGAAAAGGTGATTACCTTTCCCGCATCCATTTCTTAAGTGAAATTAAATAAAGCGCCGATTGTGGCGCTTTATTTGAGTCGATCAAGTTTTAACTGTACTGAGCCTTTAGCTCTCCAATCGCGTGTATTCGACGTTCTATCAGCATTTCACCAATATCAGGGCCTTTAATATCCGAAGGTAGGTCTTGCGCTTTAATATTTCGCACAACATCCATCACCTTTAAAATATATGTAGATTGTGGGTATTCACGATCTTCAAGCCCTAAACGACCACGTGAGTCACATTCACAGGCCTGTACAAAGGCTTCAACCCGTTCTGGACGACGTAGTACATCTAAGCGTTGCAGCAAGCGCCACAAAGTGCCTGGTTTTAAGGTCAGGGCTTGATGACATTTCAAATGTTCTTTACAGACCGTAATTGCGAGCTGCTTCATCTGCGTTGGAACTTTTAGGCGCTCACACACTTCTGTCACAGGCTTGACCCCACGTTCTTCATGCATGATATGACGCGGTAGCTCGTCCACAGGTGTCAAAGCTTTGCCTAAGTCATGTACTAAAACAGCAAAACGAACATCCAGTGCGTAGTTGGCACGACACGCTTGTTGTAAGGACATCATGGTATGAATACCACAGTCAATTTCAGGGTGATATTCAGGGCGCTGTGGAATACCGTAAAGGGCCTCGATTTCTGGAAAAAGCACTTTTAAAGCACCACAGCGACGTAGCACTTCGAAGTATTCATCGGCATGATCTTCCATCAGAGCACGAGAGGTTTCTTTCCAAACGCGTTCAGGAGTCAGTGCCTCCAGTTCACCCGAGTCTGCGAGTTGTTGCATCAGTGCCAACGTTTCTTCGGCCACCGTAAATCCTAGGGTTTTATAACGTGCAGCAAATCGTGCAACACGGAGGACGCGTAGTGGGTCTTCTACAAAAGCATCAGAAACATGCCTTAAAACACGGAGCTCTAAATCGCGTTGGCCGCCATAGGGGTCATACAGTGTACCTTCCGCATCCATGGCGATGGCATTGATGGTAAGGTCGCGTCGAATTAAATCTTGTTCTAAGGTAACGGTACTGTCGGTATAAAACTCAAAGCCATGATAACCCTGTCCCGACTTACGTTCGGTGCGGGCAAGTGCATATTCATCTTTGGTTTCAGGATGTAAAAAAACAGGAAAATCTTTACCTACAGGTTGGAAACCCTGGGCAAGCAGTTGTTCAGGCGTTGCACCGACAACTACATAATCTTTTTCGTGATAGGGGTGACCCAGAAGCTGATCTCGGACCGCACCGCCTACTAAATAAACTTGCATGAAAAAACCTCTATTCTTGCAGCCATCATGCTACAGAATAGAGGTTTTCTCAAGTCACAAGATACGAGTATAACGACAAACAATTATTCGCCGTTTTTCTCCGCTTCTTGAATTTCCGCTACAGTCAGCGCAGTCATATTCACTAAACGACGTGTTGTTGCTGTCGGTGTAAGAATATGAACTGGTTTCGCTGCGCCAAGTAGGATAGGGCCAATGGTAACATTATTACCTGAAGTTGATTTCAACAGGTTAAATGAAATGTTGGCTGCATCCAAGTTTGGCATGATCAATAGGTTCGCAGAACCTTTGAAGCGCGAGTTTGAGTATGCAAAGTTACGGATGTTTTCATCCAATGCCGCGTCCGCATGCATTTCACCTTCAACTTCAAGTTCTGGCGCGATTTGCGTCAAAATCTCAAACACTTTACGCATTTTTTGCGCACTTGGATCAGTTTGATCTGAACCGAAGCTTGAGTGAGAAAGTAGAGCAACACGTGGTGTCATACCAAAACGACGTACTTCTTCAGCAGCTAAAATTGTCATTTCAGCCAACTGTTCAGCTGTTGGGTTGGTGTTGACATAAGTGTCAGCAATGAACAGGTTACGGTCTTCAAGCATTAAAGCATTCAATGTAAAGAAAGAGTTGTGACCTTCTTTTTTACCAATGATGTTTTTAACGAAGTCTAAGTGAATGTCGTAGCTTGAATACGTACCACATAGCATACCGTCTGCTTTACCATGTTTCACCAACATTGATGCGATCAAGGTTGAACGACGACGTGCTTCACGTTGTGCATATTCAGGTGTTACACCTTTACGCTGCATAAGTGTGTAGTAGTCATCTGCAAACAATTCGTAGTCAGGGTTTTTTTCTTGATCGACAATAGTGATGTTCACACCATGTTCAAGACGTAAGCCTAACTTTTTAATGTTCGCTTCAATAACCGCAGTACGACCAACTAAGATTGGTTTTGCAAGATCTTCATCGACCGCAATTTGTACTGCACGAAGTACACGTAGGTCTTCACCTTCAGCATAAGCAATACGTTTCGGATCAGATTTTGCTTGAGCAAAAATAGGTTTCATCATCAGTGCTGAGTTATAAACAAACTCAGAAAGACGTTGACGGTATGCAGAGAAGTCTTGAATTGGACGACTTGCAACACCTGAATCCATGGCCGCTTGTGCAACAGCAGGTGCAATTTCTAAAATCAGACGCTGATCAAGTGGGCGTGGAATTAAGTAATCGCGACCAAAAGATGCAGATTTTTCACCATAAGATGCCGCATCTGCTTCAATGTGTGCCATACGCGCAATCGCATATACGCACGCAATTTTCATCTCTTCATTGATGGTGGTTGCGCCTACATCAAGAGCACCACGGAAAATGTAAGGGAAACAAAGTGCGTTGTTCACTTGGTTTGGATAATCTGAACGACCTGTTGCCATGATCACGTCATCACGAACTTCGTGTGCATGTTCAGGCAGAATTTCAGGATCTGGGTTGGCAAGTGCGAAGATAATCGGATCTTTCGCCATTACTTTAACCATTTCTTTGGTTAAGATACCCGCAGCAGATAAGCCGAGGAACATATCTGCGCCTGCAATCACGTCAGCCAGTTGAGTGCCTTCAACATCTTGTACATAACGTTTTTTAGAGTCGTCTAGACCTTCACGTTTTGTTGTAAGTAGACCTCGTGAGTCTGCAACAATAATATTTTCTTTTTTTGCACCAATGGCACAAAGTAAATCTAGGCAAGACAGAGCCGCAGCACCTGCGCCTGAAGCGACGATTTTAATTTCGTCAATTTTTTTGCCATTCAATTGCAAAGCATTCAGTAAAGCAGATCCAACGATAATGGATGTACCATGCTGATCATCGTGGAACACAGGGATATTCATACGTTCACGAAGTTTTTGTTCAATATAGAAGCATTCTGGTGCCTTGATGTCTTCAAGGTTGATACCACCAAAAGTCGGTTCTAATGCAGCAATAATATCGACAATTTTGTCAGGATCATTTTCTGCAATTTCGATGTCAAATACATCAACACCTGCGAATTTTTTAAATAAAACGCCTTTACCTTCCATGACAGGTTTAGACGCAAGTGGACCAATATTACCTAGACCCAAAACGGCAGTACCATTTGTGATTACAGCAACAAGGTTCCCACGTGCAGTATAAAGCGCTGCTTTTGAAGGATCTTTTTCAATTTCAAGACATGGTGCTGCGACACCAGGTGAATACGCCAAGGCTAAATCGTGTTGGTTGACCAGCTGCTTGCTAGGTGTAACGCTGATTTTCCCTGGGGTTGGGAATTCGTGATAATACAAAGCTTGCTGTTTTAATGATTGATCGTCCATCTGAATCTCTTTGTAGCGTGGGTTAGCCAGCGGAGCTGGTAGTTTTTAGTAGACAAGACCGAATATACCATTAGTTGCTGGTATATCCCAGTGATAGCTGGTGCTTTTTAAGCAAACTTAGAGCTAAAACAGTCTGATTTATATTGAGTATGTATACGAGGGTGTGTCGAGATGATCTCTTAAATATTGGGTAGCATCGAGCTGCGGAAGAGGTTTGGAAAATAAATAACCTTGCGCGATATCACATTCTAAGTTTTGTAGGTAACTCAGTTGTTGTTCGGTCTCAATTCCTTCCGCCACCACGGTCATACCCATGGCTTTCCCCATGGCAATCATGGCGCTCACAATGGCTTCTTGTTTGCAGTGTCCAATTTTTGAAATGAAGCTTCGATCAATTTTTAAAGTATCGATAGGGAAGTCAGTTAGGTAAGACAGTGATGAATAACCTGTACCAAAGTCATCTAAAGAAATATGAATGCCACGCAATTTGATGGTTTCGAGGAGGTTTTTCACTGCTTCCGAATTTTCAACCAAAGTGGATTCTGTAATTTCTAATTCGAGGCTACTACCACTGATTTTATATCGATCAAGGGCTTCATCTAAGTCCTTTAAAAGCTGTCCACGTTGTAATTGTTGGGCAACCACATTGACCGAAACACAGATATTATCAAAACCCAATTTATTCCATTCTTTGATTTGCTTAGCGGTTTGTAAAATTACAATGCGGCCAATATCTGAAATCAAGCTGGTTTTTTCTGCCATCGGAATGAAGAGACCCGGCGGCACGATGCCTTTGGTTGGGTGATTCCAGCGTACCAACGCCTCAAAACCATAAATTTTCTGATCGTGAAAGTTGATTTTGGGTTGGTAATAAACCACCAACTCATTGTTTTGTATCGCTAGCCTTAAATCACGCTCTAAATAAATTACTTCTTCTAATGCAACGGTATTGCTCAGGCTGTAGAACTTGGTCGCATTTCCACCTAAACGTTTTGCTTCACTCAGTGCTTGTTCTGCACAGTTGTTTAAGTAGTCCAGTTGACGACCATGTTCAGGGTACTGCGAAATCCCCATTGAAAGCGTAATAATATGTTCTTGACCAAAAATATCAAAAGGTAGGCTAAAGGCTTTGTTAATTCGATCGATATGTTCCTGAACTGAGGGGCGAATATGAGAGACCTCATATACAATTGCAAAATCGTCACCATTTAAGTGAGCCACCATCAAGGCTTCAGCATTGGTTAAACGAAGGCGCTGAGCAACTTGGCGCAGAAGTTCATCGCCGCCATTATTGCTTAAGAATTCATTCAATGGGCGGAAACGGTCAATGTTGAGCCGAATAATTGCCAGTTGTTTAATGCTGTCTTGTTGAGAAACCAAATACTGATGAAGCTGATAGTTATAGTAAAAACGATTGGGTAAGTCGGTCAGCGTATCGTAGTTTTCTAAATAAGACAGACGCTGTTCTTGCAGTTTGCGCTCGGTTAAATCGGATACGATACCAATATAATGCGTGACACGATCTCGCTCATCGGTAATGGCATTCAGATGCATCCAAATACACAGCTCTTTGCCTGATAGGAACTTTTCATTCAGTTCACCGTCGTATTCGCCTTTTTTTAGGAGCTGTCCAATGATTTGGTTATGTGTGCTGCGTTGATGCGACTTATAGTTTGCAACAATATCAAACAGATGCTTGCCATTAATTTGTGCAGCTTCAAAGCCAGCCAAACGTTCAAAGAACGGATTTACGTCGATATAACGCAGGTCTTCATCTAAGATGAAAATCCCTTGTTCAGCTTGTTCAAGTACGCTTGCTGCTAGTCGCAGACGTTCTTGGTTGCTTTTTTCATGTTGAATATCTCGTCGAATACCCACCATTTGTAACGGTTTTTGATTGATTGGATCGCGAGCAATGACACGCCCAGTGTCATGTACCCAGTACCATTTCCCATTGTTATGTTGCACACGATAAGTGGCTTCATAACGATCTGAATGACCCCGCAAATGACTTTTCATTGCAGATTTAAACGGGGCAATATCATTTGGATGAATCAGATACTGAAGCTGAAGTTGATGCTCTGTGGAATTTTTAAGTACTTTTTCTTGTTTGTGATTGGTCAGGGAAATGAGCCGATCTTTAATATTCCAATCCCAAGGACGAATACCTGAAATTTCATGGGCAAGCGATAGGTTTTCTTGCTTATTTTTTAAGTCTTTATTGATTTGATTTACGTCAAAGGTTCGTTCACGTACTTTTTGCTCAAGTAATTGATTATTCAGTTGTAACTGTTGTTCAATTTCTTTGGATTTATTCATTTCGTTTTGTAGCTGTTTGCATAAATCATCGGTCCAAGCGACTTGTTTTTCAGCTTCTTTTTTCAACTCTCGATTTTTAATTGAGAGACGGGATAAGTGCTGATTAATACGGTTGGTGGCATTGGCACAGAGCAAAATCACAATCAGAATAAAGTTCACAGCAAGGTGAAAAAGAGTATGATTGGCATCGAAGTTGATAAATTGCGAGAGGACATAAGGGGTGATAGACGGAATAAAAACCAAACAAAAATAACTGATGCGTTGCGTTAAATAGGTGAGGCAAACGGTCTGTGTGACAATCACTAAAAGTGCAGATAAGAGTAGGGCATTTGTATAGTTAAAATTGCCAGATAGGCTGGGTAAGTAGTAGTAGATACATACGACGCCTGCTGCAACCAAAAGACCAATACTTAAACAGATGCCTTGAATCCAGCGGTGTGCATGTTTGGCAGAGTGATTTTTCGGGTTGAAATACACGGTGTTCACGAGCCAAAAAATACTGAGAATAAACTCGGAAATAAAAAACCACAGGTTAAAATAAAAAGAATCTTGAGAAAAATTATAGTGATATGCACAGAAAATATAAAAATTAAGAATCAGTAAGCTACTGATGAGGAAACGAAGATGGCTAATGGAATGCGATATTTGCGCAGTCTGCAAGTGCCGATCAAGATTTTCTGTAGAAATATCTGGCATGAATCGCGAAACCTTATTTTTTTTATGACCCAATGGCGTTGTGTTGTGTCTTTTTTCAAATTTAAATGCATTGTGTAAAACACAATCAATTTATATTTTGATATAAGTCAAGGGTAATATTGTTGTACATAATAATCAATATATTAACAGAACAAAAGGGTGACTCTGCTGTTTATGTGATTTAAATCACTAAATTGTAGTTGAGGATTGACAAAGCGACGACAGGTGCTGTCTCTGTACGTAATACACGCTCACCAATACACCAGCTGATAAAACCGTGCTCATTGGCTGTTATAATTTCAGCCTCACTTAAACCACCTTCAGGCCCAATGAGTAGTGCAATGTTTGGTGTCGCATGTGCCAATACGTCGAGTTTTTCTTTATTTGGGGCGAGTACAAGTCGCGTCGCAGGTAATTCAGATGCAAGCCATTTTTCCAAACTAACTGGTGCAAGAATTTTTGGCACAAGATTCATGCCACATTGTTCGCAAGCCGCGATGGCAATGCCTTGCCAATGATCAATCTTCTTTTGGTCGCGGTCATATTTCAAACGCATTTCACAACGTTCAGACGTTAATAGTTGAATTTCGGAAACGCCTAATTCAACTGCCTTTTGAATGACATAGTCCATACGATCCCCTTTACTCATGACTTGACCGAGTAAAGCTTTAAACGCAGGCGTACGATTGGTTGGGTTAAAAGCAGTGACCTGAACTGATGCTGACTTTTTAGCAACGTCACTTAAGGTCACTTCATATTCGCCGCCTTGTCCATTAAACAAAGTAGCCGTTTCACCGACTTGAGCACGCAAAACTTTTACCCAGTGGTGAAACACAGTTTCAGTCAGTTCGACAGTGTGATCAACATTGAGTTCTGCTTCCATAAAAAAACGAGGCATTCGGTTTTACTCTCAAATAGGGTGAATCTAGTTTAAATGCTTATGCTAAACCGAGGTCTAGTACAAGCTGGCGGGTAGGATCAGTCGTATTCATGGTGTAGAAGTGCAAACTCGGTGCGCCACCTGCAATCAGGCGTTCGCAAAGTTTAACAATCACTTCATGACCAAATGCTTTGATGCTGGCAGTGTCATCACCATAGGTTGCCAGTTGCTTACGAATCCAACGTGGAATCTCAGCGCCTGTACCATCTGCAAAGCGAATCAAGTTGCTGGCATTGGTAATTGGCATAATGCCTGGTGCAACTGGAATGTTCACGCCTTCTTTTTGAATGCGATCTACAAAGTAGAAGTAGGCATCTGGATTAAAGAAGAACTGAGTCAGTGCCGCATTCGCACCTGCATTGGCTTTGTCGCAAAAACGTTGAATGTCTAGGTCAAAACTATCTGCTTGAGGGTGCATTTCTGGATAAGCGGCAACCTCAATTTTGAAATGATCGCCCGAATGTTCACGGATAAAACGTACCAAATCCGTAGCATAAGGTAGTTCCCCTAGGCCAACTTGACCTGAAGGTAAGTCACCACGCAGCGCCACAATACGGTCAATGCCTTGATTTTTATAAATGTCGAGTAACTCAGCAATACGTGCTTTGTCATCACCAATACAAGACAAGTGAGGGGCAATAGGTGTGCCTTTACCATTAAATTCTGCAATGGCTGCTAAGGTGCGTTCACGGGTTGAACCGCCTGCACCATAGGTAATTGAGAAAAACTCTGGGTTGAGCAGCTGTAATTCTTGGTGTACAACTTTCAGTTTTTCTGCGCCCGCATCCGTTTTGGTCGGGAAAAACTCAAAAGAAATAGGAATGTGTTTCGACATGTTCAAATCCTTTTTTATAAATGCTTTTTATTTAGACCTCTTCCGAGCCCTCTCTTGCGCGTAGATTTACAGCAGTGCTTAAAACCCGCTTTACAGGAGAGGGGGACTTTCACTATAAATTGAATTAATAATGAAAAGTCCCTTCTCCCACTTGGAGAAGGCTAGGATGAGGGGAAATATAAAACTTAGTATTTATAAGCATCTGACTTGAATGGACCTTCAACAGCTACACCTAAGTAGTCTGCTTGTTCTTGAGTCAATTTAGTCAAGACGCCACCAAAACCAGCAACCATTGCTGCAGCAACTTCTTCATCTAATTTCTTAGGAAGCAGTTCTACACGAATCGCAGCTTGTTTTTGATCTTCTGCAAGATCCGCAAATTTTTCAGCGAACAAGTGCATTTGACCTAGTACTTGGTTGGCAAAAGAACCATCCATAATACGTGATGGGTGACCCGTTGCATTACCTAGGTTAACTAAACGACCTTCAGAAAGAAGGATCAAGTAATTGTTTTCATCTTCTGAACGATAAACTTGGTGAACTTGTGGCTTCACTTCAACCCACTTGTAACCACGTAAGTAGTTGGTGTCGATTTCAGTGTCAAAGTGACCGATGTTACATACAACAGCGCCTGCTTTTAATGAATCAAGCATTGCAGCGTCGCATACGTGGTAGTTACCTGTTGTTGTTACGATCAGGTCAGTATTTTGAAGAAGGTCTGCATTTACATCTTCTTTTTTACCAGTCTGTACGCCATTTTTGTATGGAGATACAACTTCGTAACCGTCCATGCATGCTTGCATCGCACAGATTGGATCGACTTCAGTGACACGTACAATCATGCCTTCTTGACGAAGAGATTGAGCAGAACCTTTACCTACGTCACCGTAACCGATCACAAGCGCACGACGACCAGATAAAAGCATATCTGTACCGCGTTTGATGGCATCATTCAGTGAGTGACGGCAACCATATTTGTTGTCATTTTTAGACTTAGTTACAGAGTCATTCACGTTGATTGCAGGAACTTTCAAAGTACCGTCACGAAGCATTTCATACAGACGTTGAACACCTGTCGTCGTTTCTTCAGTTACGCCGTGGATTTTTGCAATCACTTCAGGATATTTTTCATGAACAAGTAGGGTTAAATCACCGCCATCATCCAAAATCATGTTGGCATCCCAAGGTGTGCCATTCACATTGATTTGTTGTTCTAAACACCACATGTATTCTTCTTCTGTTTCGCCTTTCCAAGCAAATACAGGAACACCAGACGCAGCAATTGCAGCAGCAGCGTGGTCTTGAGTAGAGAAGATGTTACAAGAAGTCCAGCGAACTTCTGCACCTAATTCAACCAATGTTTCAATTAAAACAGCAGTTTGAATGGTCATGTGGATACAGCCAAGGATTTTCGCACCTGCAAGTGGTTTTGCAGCAGCATAACGCTTACGAAGACCCATTAAAGCTGGCATTTCAGCTTCAGCAAGTTTGATTTCTTTACGGCCGTAGTCAGCGAGTGAAATATCAGCAACTTTGTAATCTGTAAATGAAGCAGTAACCGCGTTCATCACGATCTCCTAATATAAAAAATTGATCATTCAGTTCGCGGATGCCGTTGTTGATTCAAAAGGGATTTGAACCGGATCGTCGAGCCTAGCGATTTCACATTTATGTACCTGTGAAAAAGTCGCAGCATCCCTCGACTAGCGAAGTATTGTACTTGGAAATTGATTCAGTTCCAACGATGTTTTGTTTATTATCAACACAATCATCTTTTTCGAATTGTGTTATGGCCGTGAATATCCCTGAATCCTTAATGAACCTTGAAGCTAATGGCGGTATTTATGCGGTATGGATGCTACTCCAGCATTTATATATCGATGCGGATATTGAACAGTTGATAGAGGTCTGTGGTTATGATGCAGAAAACGGAACGACAACCATTGGCTTGGCAGTCGGATTAAAGAAATTTGGCTTTGATGTTCAATTTTATACTGATGAAGACCCAGAGCTTCAAGCACAAGAAAAATTGAGTTATGCAGAAGCTGAGCAACTAAAACTGCCAGTTTTAGCGGCCATCAATTACCAACAAATTCAACAGGCATTTGAGCAAAATAAATTTATCATTGTCTATTACGATACTTTAGAAGGCGTCGGAAACCATTCACTGGTTTATGCTATAGATGAGCAGGAAATCTGTTTCTTTGATAGTTTTGATGCGATGCCTGCATCTGTATTTGAACAGCAACGTCAAGTCGAGGGCATCTGCCGACAAGTGATCGTGCTTGATCATTCAAGCGCTCGCATGGAAACAGCACAATAAACATGAAAAGGAGGCATTAAATGAAAAAAATCCTTGGACTATGCGTGTTCATCTCTATGCAGATCAGTGCGAATGACAGCACGGGTTTTGTGGCAACGGGCGGTGTGCAATATCTGAAAAATCCAAAAATCAGTATGCAAAGTGAAGATTTGTTTATCAGTAAAAACATCATTCGGGTGAATTACCAATTTAAAAATCTTACAACTCAAGATATTACGGAAACTGTTTTATTTCCCTTGCCGCGTGTGGGCAGTTCGCGTGAAAGCGATTTTGCACATACCGAACAATTGATTGAAAGCTTTAAAGTACAAGCGAATGCACAAAAGATTCAGCCAGAAACGCATGTGCGTGCATTTTTACCCGCTTTAACAGCCAGTGGGGACTTCAATTCCAATGGTGACGTTGTCGATGTGACTACGGGTTTGAAAAAATGTGGTTTTTCCGATCGAGATTTGATGTATCCGTGGTTATTGCAACAAGACTCTACGCTTAATCAGCGTTTGTACCGTTGTCAGGACAAAACGGTACAGCAGCTTTTAAAGCCTTATCAGGTGGATGATGAAATTTATTGGGAATCGCAAATTATTTATAGTTGGCAGCAGAAGTTTAAGGCCAATGCGTTGACCCATGTACAACATGAGTACATGCCATTGGTCGGTGGTTCGGTCTCTTTATATCCTGAAGAGGATGAAAAAACCTATTGTATGGATCAAAACTTCAAAGCGGGTTTGAAAAAGGCCAAGTCGCAATATGCACCTTATCAAGCTTTGGGCTATATCTTAAAAACGGGCGCAAATTGGGCGAAACCTATTCAAAGTTTTAAACTGACCATTGAGCGTGACCCGAATGAGCTGGTTTCATTTTGTTGGAAGGGTCAGGTGAAAAAGATCAGTTCGACACAATTTCAAATGACAGAAAAGAATTTTGTGCCGAAGCAGGATTTAGATATTATTTTTGTGCGTAAGTTTTAAGTCCAATTTTTGGGGCGTTCTTTTGTTTCGGCAAAAGAACCAAAAACATTTTTCATCCGAAAAATCTGTTTGCGTTATGAATGTAGAGCGCCTTTTGTTGCAAAAACAATTCATTTTAAAGGCGATTACTTCATCTTACGCTGCAAATAAAAGCATTACTTTTATTCTTGCTCAGGTTGCGGATGACCTTATGGCGTATCGAATGAAATTTAAAAAATGCCAGTCAGTATATTCACTAACTGGCATGACATCAAAGAATGGACTTGTGTTTATTCTTGTTTTGCGGCATCTGCTTTGTCGTGCCAGTATTTGGCTTTTTCTTCATCCGCATCAACACCTAGTGCATTTTCATAAATGAAAGCCAAATCACGCATGGCTTGAGCCTCACCCAGTTCCGCCGCTTGTTGTACCAGTTCAATCGACTTAGCGCCATCCTTTTCAACCACATCGCCCCGACGGTAAAAACCAGCTAACTCTAATATTGCAGTTGGGTGTTTGAGTTCAGCGGCTTGTTTTAACCAGTGATGTGCATGTCCAAAGTAGGTTTTAGCTTCGCTTGGATCTTCTTCGCGAAGTTCTTTTGCATAAAAAGCATAACCTTCACCCAGCCAATACATGGCTTCTACATGACCCAATGCTGCTGCTTTGAGCGCCCATTCTTCTGCAAGCGTAATGTCATCTTCATTTTCACTTTGCATATACAGTTCAGCAAGTTCAAATTGAGCATCACTATTACCTGTTGTTGCAAGGTTGACCAATTCAGCAGGAATTTTAGGAGATTTAGGCATACAAATAACCAAAGATTTAAACTGTGGATAGCCTAATGCTTTCAAGTGAAAAAGCCAATTCGAAGATTGGCTTTTAGGTTCAGATCAGGTGCAAAGTTAGGCTGAATATAAATAAGAATAAAACTGAAACAGCACTATTCTTAATTTTTTGCTCAAAATAACTTAAGCAAAGTCCAACAAAAAGTGCTGCGAAGCTAATCACGCCGACCCAATAACTGATTTCGGTGCTCCAATGTCCTTGTGTTAAGCAAATGAGCAAAGAAACAATTAACAGTAACCAACCCACAGTGGTTGCTAAGCGTGTTTGCTGAAGTGTCAGTTCTTTAGCAAAGATTTGCTTTTGGTGCTTAGACATACTGCTAGCAAGTGCAAAAAAACCTAAGGTCGCTAAAGTCCAAATGATCAGAAACCAAATCATGCTTCGGCCTCCTGAACGGGTGCTTTCACTTTTTTATTCGGCAAACCTTGATGTTTTTTCACTTTGTCATAAGCGAAATAGAAGATCACTGCCATTACCCACATGGCTAAATCAACCGATGCAATCATCCATTGACCCTGCGCAATGCTGTTCCACAAAGCTTGACCGCCTGTCATCAAGTTGACCACTGGCAGCAGGGCGAAAGCGAGTGTTGCCAATAAAAGTAAGTCTAACCATGCTTGGCGGTGGGTACGGAAAATGGCATATATCAGCGTGAGTAACCATACGGTAAAGAAGCTACGAATTTCCCAGTTTAGGCGCATTTCTACATCTGCTGGAATGAAACGGTTGGCATAAAAATATGCCGCGCAGGCCAAAGGCAAACCAATAATGGCTGCAATATTCAGGACTTCAACTAGTCGGAAACCAAACGATTTATAGCCTTGTTTCTGCTGTTGGGGTGCACGTTTTACACACCAAAGGATCAGACCTGTCGCCACCATGAGCGTGCCTAAAATACCTGAGCAGAATAATAACCAACGCAGTGCTAAGTCGAGGCCACGCGCTTCGTGTAAGACGGTGACCACGTTATATATGCCACTTGGAATCGATGGATTTTTGATTCGTATATTTTTATCCGTTTCATCTTGACCCGTGACCCCATTATAGTTGAGGGTTGCATACACATTGCGATGCGCGACGCTTTCAGCACGCAAGGCACGTAACTCAATTTTGGCTTGGTCTGTATTGGGTGAAATAATGTTAATTGAAGCAATTGGATTGTCTTTCCACTGTTGTTGTACCGCCACCATAATTGGTGCTAAGTGTGTCAGTGGCGCAGGGCGGAGTTCGGGTTTTGGACGTTCCTCACCATGACCTTCTATATGTTCACCGCGTTGCTGTCCGCGTTCTCCACGAGCCGCTCTTTCGCCTTCGCGTTGACCTCGATCTTCGCGCTGCACATCTTCAGCCTTTTGGGGCTGTTCAATCATGCTGGCCTGTTGGTCACGTAAAAACTGTTGTCGATTTTCATAAGCTTGGTTAATCCCCCAAGGCATGAACATAAACATGAGTAGTAGTAAGCCACTAAAGGTAATCATTAGATGAAAAGGCAATGCAAAAACAGCGGTTGCGTTGTGTGCATCTAGCCATGAGCGCTGACCTTTGCCAGAGCGAAAGGTAAAGAAGTCTTTAAATATTTTTTTATGGGTAATGATGCCGCTGACAATTGCGACCAACATGAACATGGTGGCAATCCCGACCAACCAACGTGTCCACAGACGGGGTAAACCGTACAATTCAAAATGGAAACGATATAGGAATCCACCACCACGCGTATCCCGTGGTTCAATCACTTCACCAGTCGCACTGTCTAAGGTGATGCGTGTTCCACCACGACGTGCTTTCGGGTCTTCACCAACGGCACGAATAGTCACTTCAGTTGTGGTTTGGCGTGAGTTGGGTAGTTGAATATTCCAGCTGCCTGCATCTGGGTGGTTTTTCTGTAAATAGTTGAGCGCGACCTGCATCTGTTGCACTTGAGACTGCGCAGGGATAGATTGATGTGTTTCTGGTTTCATCCAAGTAGAAATTTCATTTTGGAAAAAACTCAGGGTTCCAGTCACAAAAATTGCATAAAGCAGCCACCCTAAAATGAGACTGGCCCATATATGCAACCAGGACATGGATTGGCGCGGTCCTTCCGCTTTTTGATCAACACGCATTGAAAAACTATCCTAAAAATTTGAGTAGGGCATACAGTGCAAGACATGGCACAGCAATGCCGAGCGTTGCTTTTAAGGTTTTTTGAACCATAAAGACCCAAATAAAGGCAGCACAGTTAAGACAAAATGCAATGAGTGTGGCGCTCATGGCCGCATTCACAGGATTTGCAATAAAGACTTTAGCAATGGTTAACGCAGAGAGCGCAGCAAGGAGATAACCTCCGAGCAACGCAAGTGCAAATCGATACAACACCATTAGACGGTAGCTAAGTGGTGTGTCGACTTTCTTCTTTTTGGCAGGCTTCGGACGGACTTTTTCCGAATGAACCAAGGCATCAATTTGAGTGGTGCTATTCATGAGAAGAGAGTTGGTGTATTTAGTAAACAATATTGCAAATGATAACAATTATTATTTAAATAAAATAGATGGTAACTTTATTTATTTTTTCTGTAACGGTAAGTGAGTTTGGTGAACAGAAAAATTTGGGTTGTAGTGGATGACTTTTTAAATAGATTTGATTCTTATTGTTATTTCTCTAAGGAATGGCTACACAGTGTTACCAAATCACGTTATACGTTGTTTTGATCTGCGTTAGTTTCATAGTCAATACTTGGGCGAATTTGGAGGAAAAGATGGCTGCTTTTATTAATGCCGAACAGGCAAAAATTATGTCCAACCAAGCGTATTTAGATATTGAAATCTATAAATTACGTTTAGCATCACTAATTGAGGAGAGTGCGAAACAGGGAAATACTGCGGTATTTACCGTATTGCCAAAACATTTACCCTTAGAAGATATTCGTCATCTTTCAGCAGAACTGACCCAACTGGGATATCAAGTCCGTTTGGAAGTGGAAGAGTTCTATTACCGTTTAAACGTATATTGGATTTAAAACTTCGCTTTGATGTCTTGGTTTATATTGTGTGGATAAAATAAAAGCCCGTAAACGGACTTTTATCTTTTAGGAGTTTCGAAAACCGATGAGATGGTTATGGTTGAATATCGGAAGCCTTTGTATGGTAGGGATTCTTTAAAGCGAGTGTTTGTTCAAGCTCATGGTCGAAAATATCGGTGAGCATACTATCGAAGCGTTGAGCATTGTAATGAATCAACTGATCTGCTTCTTCAGGACTGATGAATCCTGTTTCAAGTGCATGTTGAATATGTGATTCAAAATCTAAGCCTTTAAATTGTCCTCTAGACTCCGCTTTTTTAAACTTCGTCCACAGTGGATCAATTTTTAATGCTGCTTGGAACGCATTTTCCATACGCCCAAAGACGTCATTGGGATCGGTATTGTAAAAAACATGCTGCTTTAGTTGTTCACGGAAAGGATTATTTTCCATGATCGCACGTCCTAATTGTGTTTTTAGCTGATCACTTGGTTGCTGGGCAACACGACCAAAAGGGAAACAGATGAATTTGGCTACACAAGCTGCGGCTCGCATAGGAAAGTTTGCGAATAGTCCATCAAATGCATCCTGAATTTGGACAAATGCTTTTTCTAAAGCCAGTTGAGCATGTTGTTGTTCAGCTTCACTACGTTGTCCTTTTTCATAAAACTTCAAAATAGCGGTCGCGATAAATAGATGGGCATGAATGTCAGCCAAACGTCCTGAAAGCATTTCTTTGCGTTTAATATCGCCTGCAAGTAAGCCTAAACACAGGTCTGCGGTTAAGGCGAAGTTTGCACTGTAACGGTTAATGGTTTTGTAAAAAGGACGTGAAAAAGCATCTGTCTGTGCGTAAGCATCTGAAGGACCACCGAAGATGCCATAATTGAATGAACGGGCTGTGCGGTTAAAGGTATAAGCCAAATGTTTAAAAAGTAGCGTGTCGAAAGGCGCTAGAGCTGTCTTTGTATCTTCTGCTTGAAGGAGTTGAAGTTCTTCATATAAATAAGGATGACAGCGCATTGAGCCTTGACCAAAGATCATTAAAGAACGGCTTAAAATATTGGCCCCCTCAACGGTAATTGAAATGGGGATGGCTTGATAATTCAGTGCTAAAAAATTGCGCGGCCCCATTTGTACTGCCCGTCCGCCAACGACATCCATCCCATGATTGACAATTTTACGCATGGTTTCGGTGGCATAGTATTTGGCCATAGCTGTCATAACAGCAGGTTTTCCACCTTCATTTAAACCACAGGTCACCATATAGCGAAAAGCTTCTAACATATACGCACCGCTGGCAATATCACTGGTAGCTTCTTGCACACCTTCAAAATGTCCTACAGAAATTTTAAATTGTTGGCGAACTTTGGCAAAAGCACCGACACTTAAATAAGCCATTTCAGCTGAAGCAGTGGAGAGTGCTGGCAGTGAAATCCCACGACCTACGGCTAAGCATTCCATCAGCATGCGCCAACCTTTACCTGCATTTTCCACCCCACCAATAATCCAATCGAGTGGGATAAAAACATCTTGTCCATCGACCGTGCCATTCATAAAAGGGGAACCAGGATTATGGCGTGCACCGACTTGGACACCTGCATGGCTGGCAGGTAATAAAGCGCAGGTGATACCGTATTCAGTTTTGCTTGCATCGCCTAATAGTCTATCAGGGTCATAGAGTTTAAAAGCGAGACCAATCACAGTCGCAATAGGTGCCAGAGTAATCCAGCGTTTTGAAAAGTTCATACGTAAACCGAGTATTTCTCGGCCTTCAAACACACCATAGCAGACCACGCCTGTATCCGGTATTGCACCCGCGTCTGAACCAGCCTCGGGACTGGTTAAACCAAAGCAGGGGATTTCTTTACCTTTGGCGAGTCCTGGTAGGTAGCGTTGTTTTTGTTCTTCAGTTCCATAATGTAAAAGTAATTCACCTGGCCCTAGCGAGTTGGGCACCATACAACTGACTGCAGTGGTTAGTGAACGTGAAGAAATTTTGCTCATGATGCGGCTTTGTGCAAAGGAGCTAAAGGCACGACCGCCGTATTCTTTGGGAATAATTAAACCTAAAAAGCCTTGTTCTTTGATGTATTGCCATGCTTCAACAGGAAGATCTTTTAAGTGATGATGAATTTCCCATTCATTCAGTAAACCACAAAGGTGTTCAACTTCATGATCTAAGAAGGATTGCTCTTCAGCAGACAGAGTTGGGTAGACATAACCATCAAATTTTTTCCAATCAGGCGCACCCATAAATAATTCTTTTTCCCACCAACTGGTGCCTGCATCCAATGCTTCGCGTTCGGTACTGCTCATACTCGGCATGGCTTTGGCTAAAGCTTTATAGGCAGGTTGAGTGATTAAAGACTTTCGTAATGGATCAATAACCACAATCAGGCTGAGAATAATTAAGGGCAGACCTAGAAGTAATGACCACGGACTGATAAAAATAGCAGCGAAGAGGGATGCAAAAATAATGATCGCAGCCCCAAATAAGCGACTGAGTTCAAAATAAAAAATGGCCCAGAGGATACAGATTAAAAATAAAATGGCGAAAATGAAACCCATTGAAACCTCCCGTTGTTTACACCGTGAGGTGAGTCATACGTTTTATAGAACTCCACGGAAAATAAGGCAAAACGTAGACTAAAAAGGTGTAATAAAATGAATTTGATGTGATGTGTAGCATCACGATTATTTTAGACTTTGAATTAGATTAGGATGTTTATTGAACAATGACTGTGTTAGAAATGTATGAATACGTAATTGAAAAATATAAAGAACGAAGATCGTAATCAAAAAAGCCCTCATATGAGGGCTTTTAATTCTTGCGTTTTAACTGTTTAACACCACAGCAAATTAAGCTTCAATCGTTTGAACAGCAATCTTTTTCGCAGGATCTGCTTTGCGACGTACTGCTGGTACAGGTTCGCCATAGTATTGACGGTCAGCGAAGTAGCTTGAACGAACCATCGGCGCTGCCCAAATATTTCTAAAGCCCAACTTTTGACCATGCGCAGTGTAGCGTTCAAATTCTTCTGGTGTAACGAAGCGGTCAATCGGCGCATGCTCTTTTGAAGGCTGTAAATACTGACCAATCGTTACATAATCAACGCCGTGTGCATGCAAATCATCTAAAAGAGAAATGACTTCTTCTTCAGTTTCACCAATACCGACCATCAAACCACATTTGGTTGGAACGTCTGGGCAGTATTCTTTAAACATTTTCAACAGATTTAAAGAGTGTTGGTAGTCTGAACCTGGACGCATTGCTTTGTATAAACGCGGCACCGTTTCAATGTTGTGGTTAAACACATCAGGTGGACACTCGGTCATAATGCGAAGCGCAATGTCCATACGACCACGGAAGTCAGGTACCAAAATCTCAAGTAAAGTATTCGGGCTTAATACACGTGCTTCTTTAATACAGTCAACAAAGTGTTGTGCGCCACCGTCAAGTAAGTCATCACGGTCTACAGACGTGATCACGGCATATTTTAAACCTAAGTTTGAAATTGTTTCAGCCATGTGACGTGGTTCGTCTGCGTCAAGTGCATTTGGACGGCCATGTGCCACGTCGCAGAAAGGACAACGACGTGTACAAATGTCACCCATAATCATAAAGGTTGCCGTACCGCCACCAAAACATTCAGGTAGGTTTGGACATGCAGCTTCTTCACAAACGGTATGCAGTTTTTGTTCACGTAGGGTTGATTTAATGCGTTGTACTTCTTCGGGTGCTGCCATTTTCACGCGAATCCAATCCGGCTTGCGTGGCGTTTCAACCGTAGGAATAACTTTTACAGGTATACGCGCGACCTTTTCTGCGCCACGAAGTTTGATACCCTGCTCAGGTTTACGGTTTTCAGACATATTCAACTATTCCACTGTTTTTGACGGGGGAGATGCTAAAAATAGCAGTATTAGTATAGCGGAAATGCGAATTGATAGGGCGGAAATACTATTCATTTACTAAATGTGGTTATCACTTAATATATGTAAGCTAAATACAGCAAATTGCCTGCAATTACGTCATAATATGCCCAAGATAAGTAATAAGTTTTTAAAGAAGGAGCGTTGAATGCCACGTAAAAAAGAGGTCGTTGGTGGAACTTTCGTTAAGTACGATGCGGTCGTTCTAGGTTCAGGCCCTGCGGGTGAAGGCGCGGCAATGAAACTTGCCAAATCTGGAAAGCGTGTTGCGATTGTGGATGTACGTGAGCAGCTCGGTGGTAACTGTACCCACGTGGGGACCATTCCAAGTAAAGCTTTACGTCAAACGGTATCGAGTATTATCCGTTATCGCCGTGACCCAATGTTTAAAAAAATGGGCGACTGGCGCCAGTTTACCATGAAGCAAGTGCTTCAAAATGCACATAAAGTGATTCAACAACAGGTTGATACCCACTCACGTTTTTATGACCGCAATAAAATTGATATTTACCATGGTCGTGCCTATGTTCAAGACCAAAATACGGTTTTAGTGTTTAGCCCTGAAGGCATCAAAGAAACGATCATGTGCAAACAAATCGTGATTGCAACGGGTAGCCGTCCATATCGTCCTGCGGCGCTTGATTTTAACCATCCGCGTGTATTCGATTCGGACAAAATTTTAGACCTTGATTATTCGATCCAAAAAATCATCATTTATGGTGCAGGTGTAATTGGTTGCGAATATGCGTCTATTTTCATTGGACTAGATCATAAAGTTGACTTGATTAATACACAGCATAAATTGCTGAGTTATCTAGACGATGAAATTTCTGATGCTTTGTCTTATCACTTACGTCAACAAGGGGTCTTGATTCGCCATAATGAGCAGATTGATCATCTTGAAACGTATGATGATCACGTGGTGCTACATTTGCAAAGTGGTAAGAAAATTAAAGCAGATGCTATTTTGTGGTGTAACGGTCGCTCTGGAAATACGGATGGCTTAGGTCTAGAAAATGTTGGCATTACGCCAAACAGCCGTGGTCAAATTACAGTCAATGATCAATACCAAACCGAAGTGGAAAACATTTACGCTGCGGGTGATGTGATTGGTTGGCCTTCACTGGCTTCTGCTGCATATGACCAAGGTCGTTGCGCAGGTGCAAACATGAGCGGTGAAGTGGGTGTAGAACCTGTGGTTGATATTCCGACAGGGATTTATACCATTCCAGAAATTTCTTCGATTGGTAAAACTGAACAAGAGTTAACCGAAGAAAAAATTCCGTATGAAGTGGGTCAAGCTTCTTTCCGTCATTTGGCGCGTGCGCAAATTACAGGTGACACAGTGGGTGAATTGAAAATTTTATTCCACCGTGAAACTTTGGAAGTGCTGGGTGTACATTGCTTCGGTAATAACGCTTCGGAAATTATTCACATTGGTCAAGCGGTGATGAATAGTCCAAACAATACCATCAATTATTTCGTAGAAACGACGTTTAACTATCCAACGATGGCTGAAGCATATCGTGTAGCGACTTTAAATGGTATGAATCGTTTGTTCTAGTTTTTATAGTATTTTCAGAGACCTGTAAGTTTAGACTTACAGGTTTTTTTATATCTAAAATTGCTATTTTGTAAGTGCAGGCATATCTAAAAGCCTAAAACTTTTTAACGATTTGTGCGGTGGTAGGTGAGTGCGACAAGTAAGGGGGGAGGGAGCAACTTTGCCTATGAGATACAAGTAATTTTGTGGATACCATATTTCTTAGCGTAGAACATGGAAAGAATGATCCAGTGATACGGCGTAGCAGATATTTTTAGGCATAAAAAAACCAACAAAGTTGGCTTTTTTGAATTGGGCTGCGACGTGAAATCAGTTACAGGATGAACTGATGTAAGAAGTAGGCAGAAATCATCATGCCTAACACAAAAAACATGCACGAATAGGCGTCAAGCTGATAACGCTTTTCTAATTGATGTTCAACATGCTGTATATTTTCTTCTTGCATAATTTTCATGGAAGTTTTTATTCCGATTTAATTATCGTTAAAATCCTATTGCATGTTTGTATTTTTAACATAAAAAAATGCTTAAATAAAGTACTAATTAAAAATAATCAGATCTCCACTATACATAATCACTTAAATATTCAAGTTTATGCTGTGTTAACCCAGAAGCCAGTAGCTACCAATAACTAACTATCTGAAAGTCATAGAGCTTAGGATTTTATTATTCATCGTTAAAATAATATAATTGAATTTAAAATTGTGGATAAATGTGCTTTTAAATGAATTTAAAATACCAAAAGATAATAAAATGTGTGGATAAGTTTTATACAAATGAATTCAAATTAAAATAAATCGTACTAATATAAATAAAAAAGCCAACACAGTCTATTCATCGATCTTACATAGTCCGCGTTGGTTTGTTTTTTATAAGTTATTGATTTAATGCATAAATATTGGCTTGAATCCAGATATTGCCGCGAATATATTGTCCAATATTAAAGTTGGCGTACTCTGGATTTTTAGTGGCAATACGAATCAGTGTCGCAGGTTGGTTGTCTTCATGAATCAAGGCAACATCAAGCAGAGTGTAGTCTTGTTCCATAAATTGCATGCTGGTTTTGCCAACAATATTCCCTTGGAACCATGCTTCATCTTCCTGACCGATCTTTTCGCCATACAAATAAGCGACCATTTTTGAAAAATCGACAGTCACAGGTTCTTTGTCATCATCCGACTTTGGTTCCCATGCATCAATCTGTTCTTGTAGGTTTGCAGGAGCAATGCCATTGTTTGCTGCCAAAATATCGTTCAAGGCACGATGATGTTTAATCGATGCAGGGTCATCAACCACTAGTTGCTCGTGCTCTGCGACTGCTTCTAGTTCATATGCCCATGCATTGAGATGTGCAATATAGGTTTGGTCTTTTTGGTATTGAGCATGATTGACGCTATATAGGCTGTCATAAGCGTAGACGATACTGTTATTGCCTAAGTTTAAACGTAAAACGGCTTGTGTGTTGGATTGACCGCGAATGATGCGTTCAACCACAGCAGACACTTTATAGGGGCTATTAAAACTTGGAAATGCAGTTTTAACAGCCTTGGGTTTATTGTCTTCAACCGCGATGACTTGAGTCAGTTGAACAGCCGCTTGACTTGGACCTTGAATGAGCCAGCAACCCGCATCCATATCTTGTTCAGTCTGGCATAAACCCATCGGCATGATTGGTGCATTTAAAGCTAAACCTAACCATTTAGGGACATCTTGTGCAGGGTTATCGGTGAGTAAATTCCAATGCTCGACGTGGCTACCAAAGTTTTGGTCATCAATGGTGATTATTTCTGGACTATTTTGCTTGTTCATATGCACGATTGAATGAGGTTATATATCCCTATTAAATCGAGGGTTATTTCTATATTTCAAGTCCTATATTTTATTTTTACTGGAAAATCATCAAAAAAGAGTAAAGCCTTACTTTATTTGCGAGAGAAAAGAGCAAAGTATTTCCTTGTGATACTTAAAAAGTATTACGCAAGCTTTGTATTAGGGATTTTGAGCGGTTTTATCTATTATGCTCAAGCACTGAGTTTGTTAGACTAAGGCAGTTTCTTTTGTTTATGGATGTGCAGTGCTGCCATTTAAACTCTGGGTCGATGCAGATGCATTGCCTAAAATTTTACGTGAAGTGATTTTACGTGCTTCAGATCGTTATCAGCTTGAAGTGACCTTTGTGGCCAATCAAAATGTCGGGATTACGCCTTCCGTTCGTATAAATTCAATTCAAGTGATGAGTGGGGCCGATGCCGCGGATAAAGAAATCATCGAACGCATGAAAGAGAATGATATTGTGATGACACAAGACATTCCGCTGGCAGCACAGGTGATTGAAAAGGGTGGAATCGCAATTCACCCACGTGGTGAAATCTATACTACAGCCAATGTCAAAGCGCGCCTACATTTACGTGATTTTATGGATTCATTACGTGGAGCAGGAGTAAACACGGGTGGCCCACCGCCTATTTCTGAACGTGATAAACGAGAATTTTCTAGTTCTTTAGACCAAACCATTCAAAAGCAAAAACGCAAAACCGCCATTTAGCATCGAGCTGATTATGTCTTCTAAAGCCAATCTGATGGCAACCTATGGATTATTGGTTTTTATTTGGTCCACAACGCCTTTAGCGATTGTGTGGAGTGTGACCGATTTACATATGCTGTGGGCGTTGGTATTACGT
Source organism: Acinetobacter sp. MF4640 (assembly GCF_002018895.1). Lineage (NCBI taxonomy): Bacteria > Pseudomonadati > Pseudomonadota > Gammaproteobacteria > Moraxellales > Moraxellaceae > Acinetobacter > Acinetobacter sp. MF4640. Next base: position 68,261 of record NZ_MVOM01000010.1, read on the forward strand.
TTTTTCATTGCTTTGCCTTTGGCGATTTGTTTGTTATTGGTTTTAAAGCGACATTTCCCCACCGATAAAGTCGCTTGGCATAGCTATTTGGCTGGTTCTTTTAGCTTGATTGGCTCACAGTTTTTTACCTATGTTGCCACCAACTATATTAGTTCAGGCATGATTGCATTGATGTTTGGCTTAGCACCGATTATGGCAGGGCTGATTGGACGTTTTTACTTTAAGACCTATTTGAGTGCGATGCAGTGGCTTGGGATGTGTATTGCACTGCTGGGGCTTGCGATAATTTGCCTTGCAGGTACAGAACAGCATGTCCATCCGTTTGGGATTGGACTGATGTTACTTAGTGTATTTTCTTATGCAGCCTCTATTTTCTGGGTGAAAAAAGTCAATGCGAATATTGAACCCGTTGCACAAGCGACAGGTTCAATTTTGGTGTCGACATTGGCGGCTATATGTATTGTGCCTTTTATTTGGCAGCATGCACCGCAGCAAATTCCCGATTTGAAAACTTGTTTGGCGCTGCTATATACGGTCATCATGGCGTCATTGATTGCGATGTTCTGTTATTTTAAATTGGTGCAGAAAATTCAACCCACGACTTTATCGCTGACTACCGTTATGACGCCGATGATTGCTTTATTTATAGGTGCGGTACTGAATCAGGAAAAACTTTCGATGATGGTGATTTTGGGTGCAGTGGTTTTACTGTCAGGTTTATTCGTTTACTTTTATAAAGATCTTCAGGCAAGTCGGAAACTTGCCCAAAAGTTAAAAAGCCAAAACTAGTCCAAGGTTCTGGCTTTTAATGATCTTCGACCGTCAAAGAAATACAGTCGGCCAATTTGACACGATCTTGCGGGTGCAAGGTAATAAAGTATGCTCCCGTACGGCACTTGCCATTTTCCTCTTCATTGCTGTACACCACTTGTGCAATCGCTGCAATATGGAAGAAGTTTTCAGGGTGGCTCAAGGTTAAGTGTATATAAGTACCATCTTGAATTTGTTTTTCGCTATAAAAGCTCAAACCACTTTCTGAAAAGTTCACATGTTCAGGTGTAGGTAACATGGTTTGTACAATTGTGTCGTACAAAGACCCCGTGATCAGGTTTAATTTCTGGTTAAATAGGGATAAGATTCGAGCAATTTGTTGATCTTTTTCAGATAATTGTTCTAATTCGTAGTTTAGTGCATGATCAAATTGATCTAATTCTGCGAGTAGTAGAAAATAGCGCGGTAAAACAAAATTAGGATCGTAAGGGTCATTCAGGGCAACATCATCAGAAATGATCTGATAGTTAATTCTCAAGGCCGCATCGATTCGTGACATCACACGACGTTCTGCTTGAACGTTTTGATGCTGTAAATTTTCCATAATTATGACCTCGGACTAGATGGTATGTTTAAACCAATCTCGCTGTATATAGGGTTGAGATATACTCGCGCACGGCGTAGCAACCACTTTATTTCTTTTATTGCACTGGTTTCGATGATCGGTCTAACACTGGGTGTGGCTGTACTTATTACAGTCTTATCTGTAATGAATGGTTTCGACCGAGAGCTGAAAACACGTGTACTTGGAATGATACCTCAAGCCACTGTTTCTTCAACACAAATTTTAACAGATTGGCCTGAACTTGCAAAAAAAATTGAGACAAAGGAACACGTCACAGGCGTAGCGCCGTTTACTCAATTGCAGGGGATGCTTACGGCACAAGGCCAAGTGGCTGGAATTATGGTCACGGGGATCGAACCTCAATATGAAAAAAAGGTTTCGATTATCCAAGACCACATGGTTGAAGGCGGTATTGATAACTTAAAAAAAGGTGAGTTTGGTATTGTTCTAGGCAAACAAATGACCGATGCCTTAGGTTTAGGTTTAAATGATAGTGTGACTTTGGTTTTACCTGAGGCAACACCATCACCAGCGGGTGTGGTACCGCGTTTTAAACGTTTCAAAATTGTGGGCATTTTCAGCATTGGTGCTGAGGTCGATTCGATGATGGGCTATATTGCCTTGAATGATGCATCAACGTTGTTACGCTTACCTGATGGAGCGCAAGGCATTCGCTTGAAATTGGATGATATTTTTGCAGCACCTAAAGTAGCTGATGAAATTGTGATGGATCTGCCAAGCGGTTTTTATGCTTCGAATTGGACCTATACTCATGGCAATTTGTTTAGTGCGATCCAAATGGAAAAAGCCATGGTGAGCTTATTACTTTTCCTGATTGTATTAGTGGCTGCATTTAATATTGTGTCATCCTTGGTGATGGTCGTGACCGATAAAAAATCGGATATTGCCATATTACGTACCCTTGGCGCCTCACCTGCAACTATTACCCGTATTTTTATGGTTCAGGGCACGATTATTGGTGTGATTGGTACGGTATCGGGTGCGATTCTCGGCATTGTTTTTGCCTCTGGAATTAGTGGTTTTGTAGGTTGGTTAAACAATGTGATGGGACTTCATTTGTTTGATGCCTACTTTATCAATTACCTACCTTCGTATTTAAGATGGCAAGATGTATTAACCATTGTGTCACTGTCTTTAGTTTTAAGTTTCCTTGCAACAATTTATCCTGCAATGCGTGCTGCAAAAATCCAACCTGCGGAGGCATTACGTTATGAGTAAAATTGTTTTAGAAGCACAAAATATTGAAAAACATTTTACCGATGGTAAGTCGACTGTTGAGGTGATTAAAGGCCTCTCTCTACAAGTTAAAGCAGGTGAATTTGTCTCGATTGTGGGGTCGAGTGGTTCGGGTAAAAGTACTTTGTTACATGTCTTGGGTGGTTTAGACCGTCCGAGTTCGGGCCAAGTGTTTTTGCAGGGTAGTCGTTTTGACAGTTTAAATGAAGCTGAACGTGGTTATTTACGTAATCAACACTTAGGTTTTGTTTACCAGTTCCATCATCTGTTGCCTGAGTTTACCGCTTTGGAAAATGTGGCAATGCCACTGATGTTACGTCAAGGTACTAACTTTAAAGATGTACAAAAGCAAGCCGAATATTTACTCGAAAGTGTCGGATTGACGCATCGTTTAACCCATAAACCAGGTGAGCTTTCAGGTGGGGAACGGCAACGTGTTGCATTAGCGCGTGCATTGGTGGCCAAGCCTGCGTTGATGATGGCAGATGAACCGACAGGCAACCTAGATCGTAAAACAGCAAGTAAAATTTTTGAGCTGCTGATGGATTTACGTCAGGAGTTCAATATGGCGATGTTGATCGTGACACATGATGAACAACTGGCTCAGTCCGCCGATTCTATTTTGCATATGCAAGATGGTCTTTGGGTCAATGATTAGGCTGAGTGCCGATAAAAATATGAGATAAAGCCACTATCTATTGAAGCCCACCTCGGTGGGCTTTATTATGGCACCAATAAAAAAAATAACTGAATAAAAGAATGAAGCTTTTATATGCTGCTGCTTGGATTGTAGGAATTGCATTGATGGGGCAGACCGTTCCCATTCTAAATCACCTTTTTTATCCAGCGCTGATTTTAGTCATCGTCCTTTTGCCTTTACAGCTTTTTCTCTTTCAGCACAAACACGCCTTTATTTTGCAGTTTATAGGTGGACTGATTTATTCCATGTTGTTTTTAACTGCGGGATATCATTATGCACAATCGGCTTTGCAACAGCGTCTAGCCTATAAAGAAACAAAAGTTGAAGATGCTGAAGTCATTGTTTATATAGAAAAAATTAACCAACTGGGTGCTGAGACTATTCAGCAAGAAATACAGGTCTTGAACCGACATGTGAAACCAGTGCAATGGTTGAGTTTTCAAAAAAGGATCTCGGATGAGCAAGAGGTCTTGGAACTTGGGAAATACTACCGACTGACAGGGGAAATACGTCCTGCACATAGTTATTCGGTGCAAGGTGTATTCGATGTTGAGCAGTGGTATCTGCAACGTAATCTTATGTCGGGTTTTAAACTCAAGCACATACAACCCTTGTCTGAATCAGAAATTTCTGCATTAGGCTATACTAATTATTTAAGAAAACAGCAGGGCATACTCAATAAAATTCAACTGGGTATAGAACAACAGCGATTAAATATTCGTTATTTTATTTATAACCAGCCTTTAAGTCATAAGGGTCTAATTCTAGCGCTCCTGACTGGGGATGAAAGTTTCTTAGATAAGGAGACGACAGCACTTTTTCAACGCTTTGGCATTAGCCATTTATTAGCGATTTCTGGGCCACATGTGCTGATCTTTGCCGTGATGCTGTGTTGGCTTTTACAAAAGGTGCTAAATCGTTATTGGCCACAGATTTTTCTAAAAATCCCACGACCTTATGCATTGTTATTGCCATTTTGTTGCTGCGTATTGCTGTATTGTGCCTTTGTAGGTTTTGAGATTCCTGCACTTCGTACTTTACTCAGTTGTTTCTGTTTTAGTGTGTTGATTTGGCTCAGACAGAAAATTTCAGCTTTGACGTTACTCTTATTGAGTGCATCACTCCTTTTACTGTTTGATCCTTTTTCAATTCTATCAGCTGCCTTTTGGTTGTCCTATGGTGCGTGCTTTGTGCTTTTACGCATTTATCAAACCACTATTCGGCTGGATTTGACTCGCCCGCAGTCTTGGCAGAAAAAATTCGTTTTTAGCTTAAAACTTTTGGTTGAGTCGCAGTGGAAAATATTTGTGGCTCTGATGCCTTTGGTGATTATTTTCTTCAAGCAAGTCTCATGGGTGAGTCCAATCAGTAACCTTGTCGCTATTCCACTGATCAGTTTGTTGGTTGTACCACTAGAGGTTTTGGCAGCATTAACTTTTTATCTTTTCGAACCGCTGAGCAGCCTTTTGTTTCAGTTGGCGGATTGGGTGCTGGTATTTTTATTGGGCATACTCAATGTACTGGATGCACTACTACCGATTAAGTTATATCCAATTGCACTCAATACTTGGCAAGTCATTTTACTGATTTTGCTTTTAATCATTGTTTTTATGCCCAAACCCAGCCTCCCTAAATCATGGCTGGTGCTAGGTTTGATTCCTTTGTTGGGGTTCAGTAGCCAAAACCGTCCTTTTGAGTTAATCGTACTTGATGTAGGTCAGGGACAAGCCGTGTATATGCAGCATGGTCAACAGCATGCCATGATTGATGTTGGTGGCTCCTATGATGAATCGAAGTTTAGCGTTGCTAAGCAGATTATTCAGCCATTTTTATTGAAGCAAGGCGTGAGCCAATTAGATCAGCTGATACTTACACATTTGGATCAAGATCATAGTGGAAGCTATGCCACATTAAAAAATGAGTTGTCGATCAATCAAGTTTACTCTAATCAGCAATTGGATGTGGCAACTACGTCAAACTTTAACTATTGTCAACAAGGTCAGATCTGGCACTGGTCTGAACAAGTGGAAATCAAAATTTTGTCACCGAAAGCCAATCAATTGGCACAAGTGCCATATCAGCAAAATGAGCTATCTTGTGTGGTCTATATACGGGTGAAGGATGTACAGCCTTATCAGTATTTTCTGCTTATGGGCGATGCAGGCTGGCAAACCGAGTTTCAATTATTGCAGGATTATCCAGACTTAAAAGTTGATGTATTGGTCTTGGGGCATCATGGCAGTCGACATAGTTCAGCCTATGCATTTTTAAAACATTATCAACCGAAATTAGCAATTGCCTCAGCAGGATTCAATAACCGTTATGGACATCCAAGTACAGTAACGCAAACTCGTTTGAAAGCTTTAAACATCCCACTCTTAACAACAGCAGAGCAAGGTAGTATCAGTTTTATTGTGCAGCCTACAGGGCTTATTGAACTGACGACACAACGTCAGACTCGACAGTGGTTGCAGTCGGCGGAGTCTGTTGTTCCATACGCAGTTGCTCTAAACGCGTCACAGCCTCATTAAAGGGAAGGTTATACAGCGTTCGAAGCTCAGGATTGGCTTTAAAGCGCTTATAGGTCCAATGATAATGCTCAGGATAGCGATGGACCAAGTCCTCAATGGCGTGGTGAATGACCAAGGTGCCATCATTGGCTGTACCTTGATAAATACTTTCACTGATTTCTTCAATATACATATCAAAGCCATCGTCATTACGAATAGCATAGAGTAGTAAAGCCTTGGCTTTGGTTTTTTGAAGTAGTTTGGCGCTTAGGTTGCTTGAAGCTAAAGGAAAGCCAAAATAAGGAATCATTTCACCGCCTTGTTTTGGGGTATGATCGGGTAGAATTACGGTTGTCCCCCCTTGTTTTAGCGCCTTAAAAATCTGGCGTACCCCTGATTCATCGGTAGGGACAAGGTGAGCACCTTCACGGCTGCGCGCCTCACGAACAAATAAGTCAGCACCAGGGTCTTTAACTGGTTTATACATAATGGTCATTTCAGTAAATTGGGCGACATAACTATTCATAATTTCCCAAGTCCCAAAATGAGGTACGATTAAGACTAAACCTTTCTGAGCGGCAAGCGCCTGATGTAGCAAATGTTCGCCATGTACTTTTTGGACGCGTTCAATATTTTTCTGATTGCTTGAACCCCAAATACTAAAAAACTCAAAATAGGTGGTCAGTTCATTACGTACTGCTTGCTTCGCAATCACTTCGCATCGCTCATCACTCAGCTCAGGCAGCGCAATTTTTAAGTTGAGTCTGAGAGCATCATTGTTTTTACTGATTTTTAAAAGATTGACTAAGCCTGCTAAACCCTTAGCAAAAAAACGTGCAAATTTAATAGGTTGTTTGCTTACAAAATGCAGTAAACGATAAGTCGAGTTTTGCTCTTGTGCTTTAGTCATTCTTTAGAGTCAATGGTACATGTGGATAAAAACATAAAATATTATAGGCTAAAATAAACTGTTTCGACAGTTTTCTACAAATCAGTGTATATAATGAGGGCAATTTTATTCAAGTTTGGATTGTTATATGTCCGATTGGCCACCAAAACCAGAAAATGAAACGCCGAAACAACAGCCTGTACATGAAGAACCGACAGGAAATGAATGGAAACTTTTAGAAAAAGCAGTTTTAGCTTCTGTTGAAGAACAACGTCGTGCACGTCGCTGGGGCATCTTTTTCAAATGTCTAACTTTTGCCTATCTTTTGTTTATTCTATTTGCCATGACCAAGAGTTGTTCGACTAGTGGTACGGAGGCAACCGCATCTAAGCATATTGCTGTGGTTGATATTGTGGGTACCATTGCTGCTGACGAGCAAAGCGTGAACAGTGATGACACGATTAAGTCATTAAAGAAAGCTTTTGAAAATAAACAAAGCCAAGCGGTGGTACTCAATATTAATTCACCGGGCGGTTCTCCGGTTCAGTCGGATGAAATCTGGCAAGAAATTCAATATTTGAAAAAAGCACATAGCGATAAAAAATTGTATGCGGTGATTGGTGATACAGGTGCATCAGGTGCTTACTATATCGCATCTGCTGCTGACGAAATCTTGGTGAATCCATCGAGTTTAGTGGGTTCAATCGGTGTGATTATGCCGAACTATGGGGTGAATGGCCTCATGCAAAAACTGGGTGTTGAAGACCGCACCATGACCTCTGGTCAAAACAAAGCTTTATTGTCAATGACACAACCTGTTAACCCTGCGCAGCGCGCACATGTTCAAGGTGTACTTGATAATGTACACGAGCATTTTATTAATGCTGTGAAACAAGGTCGTGGCAAAAAGTTAAAGTCGAACGATCCTGCACTCTTCTCAGGTCTTTTCTGGACGGGTGATCAGGCGGTCAAGCTGGGTATTGCGGATCGTATTGGTAATTTACATACTTTAAAACGTGAACTAAATACCGATAAAGCGATGGATTATACCGTGGTACATAGCCCACTAGATGCTGTATTAGGCCGTTTAGGTGCATCGATGGGAGCTGGTTTTGCATCTTCACTTTCAAATCAAATGCAATCTGAACAGACCACGAAACTCCAATGAAACCTTTAATTCATTTTGCGCACGCCAATGGCGTGCCTTCTAAGGTCTATCAGAAATTATTTGATTTACTGTCAGATCAGTATGATGTGATCTATGTCCCTTTATTAGGGCCAGATAAAAACTACCCGATTGATAACCATTGGAAAAGCTTAACTCAGCAAGTGATTGACAGTATTGTTCGTCAGGCACAGGGTCGTAAAGTGATTGGTTTGGGACATTCATTAGGATCAGTGCTGACGTTTCAGGCGGCGTTACAGCGTCCTGAGCTATTTCAACAAGTCATCATGATAGACCCGCCTTTGATCATGGGCAAAGCCTCGTTTGCATTACACTTTGCGAAAATATTGAAGTTAAAAATGGTCGATACCATGTCACCAGCAGCGCTATCCTTACGGCGTCGTGACCATTGGGAAAGCCGTGAGCAAGCAGCTGAACTTTTACGTCCAAAAGGCTTTTATAAAGACTTTGATCCAGACTGCTTTCAAGCTTATATTGACTATGCTTTAACGGAAGATCGTGTCCGTGGCGGTGTTGAACTTACGATTGCAAAAATGGATGAAGTTCATATCTTCAGGACCAATCCTTCTTTATGGTGGCTACCTCAGGGCAAACCACAAGTGCCGATGCATTTGCTGATTGCTGAAAAAGGTCCTTTTGTTGGTCCAGGGTTTCCACAAATAGTGAAAAAGAAATTTGGCATTCCTTATCAAATCGTTGAGGGAAGCCATATGTTTCCTTTAGAGCGACCAGAAGAAACTGTTGCTCTGATTAAGGCGCTGATTCAAGAAAATGTTTAAGAGTACTTTTCAGCAACCATAAAAAAACGCCTCCAAGGAGGCGTTTTTTTATTTTTAAAATTTGCAAAACTGAATCGGCTCGTGCATCAGTGTATTGCGGTAGAGAACACCCTGGTCTGTATGCTGAATCGTTTGTGTACAAATCCACTCTACCACTTGCGGGTAGATGATATGCTCAAGCGTATGGACACGTTGGGCCAAACTATTCACACCATCATGTGAACCAACTTTCAGTACACCTTGTGCTAAAGCTTGACCTGCATCAAGTTCAGCCGTCACATAGTGCACGGTACAACCATGCAGTTGATCGCCAGTATTCAGGACGCGCTGATGAGTATGCATACCTTTGTAATGCGGTAGAAGAGAAGGGTGAATGTTGATCATTTTCCCTTCCCAAGCACTGACAAATTTCTCACTTAAAATACGCATAAAGCCAGCAAGAACCACCAAGTCCACATCCCAATCGAGTAACTGTTGATGCATGACATCATCAAAAGCTTCACGATGAGGATACTGTTTGTGCTCAATGACCGCTGTCGCAATACCTGCATTTTCAGCACGCTGTAGCGCATAGGCTTCAGGTTTGTTGGAAATCACACCCACAATTTGCCCTGACAGATTGGCATCAATCAAGGCTTGAAGGTTTGATCCACTTCCTGAAACCAGAACAGCAATTTTAATCATATGACTTAAGCGAATACCACACGGATTTTTTCGTCTGCGCCTTCAACTGACTCAGCATTGTCTACGATATGCCCCATAGTAAACGCTTTTTCACCCAGGTTATTGAGTCGTTCAACTGTTTGGTCAGCATCAGCAGCATCAACAACTAAGACCATGCCTACGCCACAGTTGAATGTGCGATACATTTCAAACTGTTCAACACCACCTTCACGTTGAAGAAGTTTAAACAATTCTGGCCATTCCCAAGATGCTTCATTCACAACAGCTTGAGCACCATTCGGCAATACGCGTGGTAAGTTACCTGGTAAACCACCACCAGTAATGTGCGCCATTGCGTGTACATCAACTTCTTTTAACAGTTGAAGAATAGGCTTCACATAAATACGTGTTGGTTCCATTGCAACATCGGCAAGTGGACGACCATCAACGATTTGCGTCAAGTCAACGTTTTTCACGTCTAAAATTTTACGAAGTAGAGAGTAACCGTTTGAGTGAGCACCACTTGATGCAACACCAATTAAAACGTCACCCGCTTTGACTTTAGAGCCATCAATAATTTTGCTTTGCTCAACTACGCCTACACAGAAACCTGCCAAGTCGTAATCTTCGCCTTCATACATGCCAGGCATTTCGGCAGTTTCACCACCAACCAATGCACAACCAGCAAGTTCACAGCCTGTACCGATACCAGTAACTACGTTTGCAGCTACATCTACATTAAGATGGCCAGTTGCATAGTAGTCAAGGAAGAATAATGGCTCAGCGCCACATACAAGAAGATCGTTTACACACATTGCAACTAAGTCTTGACCAATCGTGTCATGACGGTTCAAATTCAATGCTAAACGTAATTTTGTACCAACACCGTCTGTGCCAGATACGAGAACAGGTTCTTCATAACCTTTAGGGATTTTACAAAGTGCACCGAAGCCACCTAATCCGCCCATTACTTCAGGACGAGTAGTACGCTTCGCGACAGATTTGATACGATCGACTAACGCGTCGCCCGCTTCAATGTCGACACCTGCATCTTTGTAGCTTAAACCAGTGTTTGGGGTAGAAGTTGAGTTGCTCATAATGAAGTCTCCGCATTCGCGGGGCGATTATACCTGAATATACGAAACACATATGTTATTTCTGCGCTAAAATGTTATCTTTACTAAAATATTTTTCTCAATAACGATTAAATCTGAAAAAGGCGAGATTGCATGCAAGATCGTACACTTAAACGTATTTTTATTTTGGCAGGAATCGCGCTCATACTCTGGGTGTTGTATCTACTTAAGCCTGTTGTTTTACCTTTTGTTGGTGCATTTTTAGTCGCTTATCTATTTAGCCCACTGGTCGATAAACTGCATAAAATTGGCTTACCACGTTGGTTATCTATTAGTGCTGTTTTTATCGGTATTGGCGTTGTCATTACGTTGGCATTTTGGTATTTGGTTCCACTGGTGTGGGAACAGCTGATGTATGCGAAGAACAGCATTCCTTCAGGTATACATTGGGCGAATTATAAATTCCTGCCTTGGTTATCTGACAGTTTTAATTTGGTCCCAATGGAATTGGATGTTGACCAGATTTCAGCTGCGATTATGGAATATGTACAGACCAATTATAGTGCTGACAGTATTCAGGCCATGATTGCCAAATTGGCTCAATCTGGACTGAACTTTATTCAGATTGGTGGAACGGTTGTGCTGATCCCGATTATTGCATTCTATTTCTTATTGGATTGGGATCGCATGCTGGACAGTTTTCGTCGTCTTATTCCACGGCGACATGAAGAACAGACTTTAGTCATTGTTAAAGAATGTCATAGTGTACTCGGTGCATTTGTCAAAGGTCAGTTCTTGGTCATGGTGCTCTTGGGCGTGGTCTATGCAATGGGCTTACAGTTGATTGGACTTGAAGTAGGTTTGATTATTGGGATGGTGGCTGGATTATGCAGTATCATTCCGTACTTAGGTTTTGCTGTCGGGATTATTGCCGCAGTGATTGCAAGTTTGTTCCAGTTTGGTATTGATTGGATGCAATTACTCTTGGTTGGCGTGGTCTTTATGATTGGTCAGGCAGTGGAAGGCTATATCCTACAACCGTTCTTGTTGGGCGATAAAATTGGCTTGTCTCCAGTTGCTGTGGTATTTGCGGTACTGGCTGGTGCACAATTGGGCGGTATTTTAGGCATGTTGATTGCGTTGCCTGTGGCTGCCGTGATTGTGGTCTTATTAAGGCATGCACGTGAGTTTTATGAAAATAGTCCAATGTATAGTACCCCTACTTTTGTTGTGCAAGATTCATCCTCGAGTTCAATTACGATTGAAACTGATCAGGTCGATGTCGATATTGAACTAAAAAATCAAGCGGTAAAAGCTCAGCAAGCATCTGAAAATTCAAGTAAGATTGATCAGATAGACCATAAAGAACTTTAGGATACACAAACCAGCATGCGTCAATTGCAACTAGATATTGAACCCCAACTCGATGCTCGAATCAGTGATTTTTCTGGGCCGGGATGGGGGCCTGTTATCGATGCGATTCGTCAGTTACATGCAGGTTTAATGAATCGTTTTTATGTGTATGGTGGTGCGGGTTCTGGGAAAAGTCATTTGCTTTCAGCAATTTGTGATTCTTATTTAGATGTGGGGAAATCAGCGATTCAGGTTTCATTACTTGAGTTGCTGGATGCACCAACAGAAGCAATTACTTCTTTAGAGCGTTTTGACCTTGTCGCTTTAGATGACATTGAAGCCATCAGCGGTGTGCCGCATTGGCAGAAAGCTGTTTTTCACCTGATCAACTACAACAATGAAGAAGGCGGGCAGTTGGTGTTCTCTTCTCGTGTTGCGCCGATTGAATTAAAACTTGAACTACCCGATTTACAATCTCGCCTGACGCAGGCTGTAAGTGTGAAAGTACCAAATGGAAGTTTGTATGCCGATCGTTCTACATTGGTGATGTCGGTTTTATCGCGCCGTGGGATTCATATCGATCAACAGATTATTGATTATTTACTCGCACATGGGCCACATCAAACCTCGGTATTATTGCAAAGTTTAGAACAACTAATTCAACTGCTAAAAGGTGAGAAAACCAAACTGAGTAATGCAAACCTCAGACAAATTTATGCGCTAATTGACGAATATCGGTAAATCATAATATTACTTGAGAAATTGTCCGAGCTGTGACAGAGTACGAAAAATTGTTAGATATTGCAGGGATTTTGCAATCTAAGAATAAAAAGAAAAGATAAAATAAAAGCAAGGAGATCGTTATGCTCAAGAAGAGCATAGGTGTAGCTACGCTATTGGTGGCGAGTCATGCCTATTCGGACAATATTAAGGTGACCATCACTGAAGATATTGTCAAAAATGACACGGAATGTTCACTTCGCGAAGCTATCGACTATATTAATCAAGGCATGCCTGAAGCAGGTTATTATGGCTGTGGGGGAAAAGATGCGATTTCCACCGTCATGCTTGAGAAAAATAAAACCTATTTGCTAAATACCCATCTTGCAATCAAAAAAGATTTAACACTCAGAACAAGTTATGACAGTTCTGTGGGGGAAGAAACTGTTCAGGGTTTAAGTAATGCCATCTTAAAAATGAATGGTTCTGACAACTTATTAAGGGTTGATAATGCTGAGAATGCTTTAATTCGTGTGTTGGTAAAAGAGGTTACTCTACAGGGCTGTGCGAAAGACTGCGGTGTGAATCAAGGTGGTTTAATTTATAACAATGAATATTTAGGTCTTGAGTACGTCAAATTAACAGGTGGTTTTGCAGGGCAAGGGGGGGCGATTTACAATGTCGCAACCTTGCTTGAAGATGGTACCAGTCGTAGTCTAGTCGAAATTCGCGCTACTCTGGTTGAACAAAACCAAGCGGTACAAGGTGCTATTTTGTATGGGGAGGCGCCTTCTTTTCGGATTTATAATTCAGTTTTCAAAGAAAATAAAACAACAGATGCAAGCAGTGCCAATATTTACTCTGTCAATAATGCAGCTGTTAAAGAAGATACAACCTTATCCAGTTTAGCATCACGTCTGGTCAGTAGTACCTTTGTGAAAAATATAGGTTATGTCGTCAATGTACGAGATGGCATGGCTTTGAATAACTTAACGGTGGTGGGAAACAGTAAAGGGATTTATTTCAATCCATCTACAAACTTGGCTTATCTGGCCAACAGTATCGTTTTAGGGAATGCTGAAAATACCATCACACAAAACTGTGCTGGAGATTTAAGTAAAGCAGTTCTTCAGAACAACTTAGTCACACAAAGTGACTGTGGCAGTGGTGCGAGCTATTATCCGAATGAGTTTTGGTCTGGCGCTTTGATTGCAGGCAGTGATGTGGTGGGTGAGTGTAAAACCATGTCTGCAGATGCTGACAGTTTATTGTGTCCTTATATTGTTCCCAACCAAAAATTTTTAGGCTATATCCGTCCACGCATTTTAATGAGTCAGACGCATTGGTTAGATTCCCCAATTGTGAACAAGGGTAAAGTGGTTGTAAACACAACGGATTCTTTAATTGGCTGTGAAAATTCAGATCAACGTGGTGTGAATCGAAATACGAACAATACCTTTTGTGATCGTGGTGCAATCGAGATTGAGGTCCCAACGACCATTAGCTTAATTGGTGAAGATCTGATTGCGGGGCAAGTAGCTAAACTTTCTGTTGCAGATCTGCTTGGAGATAGTGATCTACTGTCCAAAACCGAATGTGCAAGCTTGTTCAAATCGGCTAAAGCGCCAAATGGTGAAGAGTGGCAACCGGGTTGTATGCGGGTGCAGCAGACTCAAACGGTATCGAAAGGTAAAGTGGCGATTGATGAACTAGGAAATATTACTTACACGCCAAATGGAGCATGGCATGGTGCTGATATTTTTAGGTTACAGCTGGTCACAACCACGACACGTTTTGATGAGCATATTCCGTTCGTCGAAGTGAATGTACAAATTGTACAAGAACCGCAAAATCATATGGAAAGTGACAAAATTAAAACCTCTGGGGGAAGCACGGGTATTCTGAGCTTACTGGGGTTATTTGCTTTAATTTTGCTGCGTCGAAAATAAAAAGAAAAGGGCAAACATGAAACACTTTAAAAAAGGACTATTGGGTGTCATGGTAATAACTGCTATGACATTAATGGCTGCAGAAGATACAACAATTCATGTCAACACATTTGAAGATGAAGATAATGTAAACATGAATCAATGTTCACTCCGTGAGGCAATCAAAACAGCCAGCTTAAACAAGGCTTATGGTGGCTGTAGTGCTGGGAATACCGGTTCAGGTCAAACCGATTATATTCAGTTAGAAGCTGGGACGTATAAACTGAATAAGGAAATTGTTCCCGAGTCTAAAGTGGTGATTTTTGGGAAAAGCCCATATTTAGATCGTGAAAAAAATCCCATCACTTTTAAGTATCCAGCGCTAGGTGAGTTGACTTCACGGATTGATGCGGGTGGAAAGTCACGTTTATTTAATACTATTACCAAGACCAGTTTGACGCTAGAGAATGTGATTTTAGAAAATGGTTATTCGGCAGATGAAGGCGGTGCTTTATTGGTCGGTGGAGCATTAACCTTAAATAATGCACAAATTCTAAACTCAAAGTCCGATAAAAAAGGTGGAGCACTCTATCTCGTTGGTCCTGGTGAGCATCAGGTGACTGTAAATAATAGTGTATTACAAGGCAACCAAGCGACTGTGGGTAGTGTTCTTGCAATGCAATGTTATGCTGGGCTGTTGGATGTAAAAACGAATATAGAGTTTGGAGCGAATAGTATTATTTCGAATGGTGAGATATCGAATCTGAATACATTCGATTTTTGTGGTAACCCAAAAGTTGCTATGGCGAATAATACGATCGCAAAAAATACAGTAAATTCGACAAATGGAAGCATTTTGTATGCCGTTAATACCCGTGAGCATAATCTAAGTCTTGAAAGTAGTTTCTTATTTTCAAACAACACTATTGTAGAAAACAGTGCAGCGAGTGTTTTGGATTATGATGATTTTGGTATGAAGTCATTGTATTACAATGTGCTTGCATATAATGGAAACACATCATGTCGCTATGTCGGTTCTCAGACACTATCCGACAAATATGATGCAGGTGTGACAGCAGGTTACAATGCGTTTGATACGGTGACCAGTCAGTGTGAACTGGCAGCAAGTGCACGAATACTCGATGGTACGACAGATACCAATATTGATGTGAAAAATGTGGCTATGGGAAGTTTACTCAGTTCCTTAACTTCGCCATCGAAATATAATTTATTCCGCCCAATGTATTTCCCGAAAGTGAATAGTGGTGGAGTTGATTTACTTGATACCAACAGCAAATTGAGCTGTAATGATAGTGATCAGCGTGGTCTAGACCGTATTGTCGATGGAACATTGATGTTAGCACCTGCGGAAGCCAACAGTTGTGATATCGGATCGGTTGAGTTGCGTCGTTTAGCAGCAGCTGATATTGCTGATTTGAAAAATAGCTCGCAGGCAGAACGTCTTCAGGCGTATGAAAATACCATTAAGGAATTAGAGGAATTAATTGCCAATAAAAATACCAATCCAGACTTTTTGGTCGAGTTTAATGAAGAGTTAAAGCGTTATAAAGAGCTTTTAGCGGCAACCAAACTACATCAAAAATATCGGGCGATTTATGTCGATCCCTTCCAGTTTGTCTTGCAAGATGAGACTGTGGTCAACACTGCTGATGGAACGTCGGCTTTAAAAGAAATGAACACTGATAATTATACCATTACTGAAACTCAGGTATTAGGTGTAGGTGTGCTCAGCGCCAAAGATGGTGTGCTGGATACCTCAAAACTCAGAGCGGATCCAACTTTACGCTGTGAGTGGAAGGATGATTTAAAACAAATCATGATTTATCGCACCGATGGTAAGCCTACAACAAGCACGGAATATGTGTATTGCCAATATAGTGTAAAGAGTAAGGCTACGCAGGCAAGCTCTTCGGGGATTCTAAAAGCGGAGTTTAGCAATATACAACCTATTGCCAAAACGGATCAATACACCCTAAATTATGGTGGAACTTTAAAACTCAATGTAAATCCACTTGCAAATGATAGTGATGATGGTGATGGGCCAATTAGTACAGTCGCGGCAGAACATCAGCGTCCAGCATTTCACCGTGATGCGAATGGAAAGGATCTTGCTCTTCGTATTGTACGTCAGGATGCAGGCATTAATATTAAGCCAGAACGTACAGGTTCTTGTCCGGGAGAATATGAAAAATATGTATGTTATGGCGGCAATATTGAAGTTGAAGTCCGCAATAATTTCAGTCCATTCCCTTATGAAATTGAATATGTGATCTATGATGCAGAGGCTGAAGAGTCTAAATCTGCGATGATGTATTTTACGAACACCGCTAAAAATACCAATACGGAAGCGAGTGGCGGTGGTGGTGGTTCAATCGGTGGCCTTGGGGTGCTTGGATTGTTGTCATTAGCGTGGCTTAGACAACGACGAAAAATATAAATTTAAGCATAAAAAATGCCTCACATGAGGCATTTTTTATGAGCATTTCATAGTATTTATATTCGGCTAGGCATCTTAATGTGTAGCAGTGTTGCTATGGATGGGCGAATTCAAACATGAGGTGCGACAGTTTCAAAAGCCTTATGATAATCAACAAGCTGAGCAAATTTCTCTAATGGTGTAAGCCAATCTAACGCCTTTCTAGGACGAGTATTCAGTGACATGGCAAC